>QHPA01000470.1 GCA_003218935.1 Verrucomicrobiota bacterium | reverse complement strand
AACCTTCAACCGTTAGTCTTCGTCCGTGCCGGTTGACATCTCCATCATCGTTCCGGTCTTTGACGAGGAAGACAACGTCCTGCCGCTGGCGCGCGAAGTCGCCAGGGCGTTGGACAAGGAGCCACGGGCATTTGAGCTGGTCTTCGTCGATGACGGCAGCGGAGACGGCACGTGGGAGAAAATTCAGGAGGCGCACCGGCTCGACCCGCGGGTGCGCGGCCTGCGTCACGCGCGGAACAGCGGTCAAAGCGCAGCGCTTTGGACGGGGGTTCTGGCGACGAACGGCGCGATCATCGCCACTCTGGACGGCGACTTGCAGAACGACCCGGCCGATTTGCCCAAAATGTTCGCGGAGCTGGATCGGGTTGACTTCGTGTGCGGCATTCGGGTGAATCGGCGCGACACTTGGCTCCGGCGCATTTCGTCGCGCATCGCACGATGGGCGCGCAAGGCTGCGCTCGGCGTGGACTTTCAAGACGCCGGCTGTTCGCTGCGTGTATTCAAGCGCGCGGCTCTCAACGGCGTCCTCCCCTTCAACGGCTGGCATCGGTTTCTGCCCATTCTCGTTCATAGCGGCGGCGCAACTACGAAGGAAATCCCGGTGAATCATCGGCCGCGCGTGGCGGGTGCTTCCAAGTACGGCGTGTGGAATCGGCTCGGACGAGGAATTTTTGATCTGATGGGCGTGGCCTGGTATCAGAAGCGCCGTCTGGGTCCGGTGCCGTTTAGGAAGATTCCGCAGGAATAAAAAGCCGCCGTTCGGAATGTCCGAACGGCAGCGCAAGGTAAGTTTACTTCAACTCCGCCTGATGAACCTCGTACCAGTCGTCCAGGTTGTTCAGGTCCACTGCACCCGGATTCACTGAGCCCTCATCGGCAACGCTGTTCGCGCCGAGGATGCCCTTGCGCGTCGCGTCGTCGTGGATGTAGCCCCTGACCGCTGAGTTGTGCTTGTAGATGGTCGCCTTGTCGAGCTTCACGCCAGATTGCTTTTTGACCCACGCCTCGAACTGGCAGTATGTCGGTTTCGAGTCGTTAATGAATTTCTTCACCGCGTCTGCATTCAATCCCAGCGCGTTGATCGTCATCATGTCGTAGCCTTTGCCGATGCCCGGATAACCGTCGGCCAGCTTGCCGCGGCATTCGAGCGATACCTTCAACCACAGCCGCGGCAGGTGCAACACTCCTAACGGCCCGGCGACTCCCGAACTGATCAGTGGAACGATTTTAGCCATAAAATATCCTTTCGGTTTTGTTAGTGCGATTGTCGGAGGCTAACTTAGTGAAAAGCCGCACCGCGGGTCAACGGGAATTTGACTGTGGCCGCCGGCATGGAAGGATACACAGGCTTATGCACGTTCAGGTGGA
This sequence comes from Verrucomicrobiota bacterium, assembly GCA_003218935.1. Lineage (GTDB taxonomy): Bacteria > Verrucomicrobiota > Verrucomicrobiia > Limisphaerales > AV2 > AV2. The sequence continues at coordinate 3,979 of QHPA01000470.1, read as the reverse complement.
AGACGATCCGGCCGACGCGGTCGTCGGCGAAACAGCCGCCTCCGAGTTCGCGGTCACAGGCATGAGCTGCAACAACTGCGCGCGGCATGTGACCGAAGCGATTCAAGGCGTTGCCGGTGTCGCTGGCGCGTCCGTCCAGCTGGCGGAGGAGCGCGCCACCGTGCGTTGGAATCCGGGCACCAGGCCCAACGTTGAGCGAGTGATCCAGGCAGTGAAAACCGCCGGCTACGATGCCACACCGATTGTGGAAACCGGTTGTCATACCGAACCATCGGGCAGTTCGCCGATGGCAGCCTGGAGGTTCACCGTGATTTTCGGCGCTGCGCTTACACTGCCGCTCATCCTTGGTGAATGGGTCTTCGGCTGGGGCATGAGCGAGTGGTTCAAGTGGGTCGGATTCGCCTTCTCGGCGCCGGTGATGGCCATCTGCGGTGCGCGTTTTTTCCGCGGGGCGTGGCGCCAGCTTAAGCGCGGCAGCTCGAACATGGACACGCTCGTCGCGCTCGGCTCCAGCACGGCGTTCGGCTTCAGCCTCTGGGGTTTGCTGACCGGCGCGCCCGGCCATCTCTACTTCATGGAAGCCGCGGCGATCATCACCCTCATCAGCGCGGGCCATTTCATGGAAGCGCTCGTCAGCGCGCGGGCGGCGAGTTCGCTTCGCGCCTTGATGAACCTCGCTCCTCAAACCGCGAGAAAACTCGACGCCAATGGAACTGAAACCGAAGTCGCGGCCGCATCACTGCGCGTCGACGACCGCGTCGTTTTGAAACCAGGCGACCGCGTGCCGACCGATGGGGAAGTCGTCGAAGGCAATTCCGCTGTCGATGAATCCATGCTCACCGGCGAATCGCTGCCGGTCGAAAAAGCGTCGGGCGCAAAACTCTACGCCGGCACGGTGAGCCAGAACGGCCGGCTGGTGATGCGCGTCACCGCCACGGGCGAAGCCACCGCGCTCGCACAAATCATCGCCGTCGTCCAGCGCGCGCAACACAGTCGCGCGAACATCCAGAAGCTCGGCGACCGCGTGAGCAACGTGTTTGTGCCTGTCGTCGTGCTGATCGCGCTGGGGACCGGGCTGTGGTGGGGACTCGCTTACGCATCGGCATTGAAAGTCGGCGCGTCCCTCGCGCCTTATCTTTGGTCGGTCCACTTTCCCTCGACGGCGCTTGCGGCGGCGTTCATTCAAGCCGCCGCGGTTTTAATTGTGGCCTGCCCGTGCGCGATGGGCCTGGCCACGCCCGCCGCGATTATGGCCGGCACCAACGTCGCAGCGCAGCGCGGCATTTTGATTCGCGACGGCGCAGCGTTGGAAAAGTCGGGAACCATCACCGCCGTCGTGTTCGACAAGACCGGCACGCTGACACAGGGAAAAATTTCTGTTGTTGCATCGAAGGATTTTTGGAGTGGGCCAGGTGTCTCGCTTGACACTAGAGGATCGCAGGATGACTTGAGGCATGAAGAGTCGAAAAGGCGGGACGCCGGTCCGACGGTAGCGCAACTGGCCGCAGCGTTGGCGCGACCATCGAACCATCCCCTCAGCCAGGCCGTAGCGTCGGTCTGTGACCGCCCCGGTATCAACTCCGATGCTGCTGGAGACGGTCACAGACCGCCGCTACAGGATTGGCAGGAGCTCCGCGGCAAGGGTGTGCAGGCGTCTCTTGGCGGTGCGGTTTATCGTCTCGGCTCGCTCAATTGGCTGCGCGATTGCGGAGTGGCACCGATTCCGATCCGAGTTCCGCATTTGTGGCTCATTGGTCCGCTCAAGGCGCTACCATCCTCGGCCTGGCCGCTGACACCCGACTCCTCGGTCTGCTGGCGTTGCGCGATATCATCAAGCCACACGCGGCTGAAGTCGTGGCGCAACTCAAGCAACACGCTAAATCGACTTATCTCATTACCGGAGACAACCCACTCACCGCTGCCGCCATCGCACAGCAGACCGGCATTCCACATGAGAACGTGTTCGCGGAAATCCCGCCCGAGCGAAAGGCGGAGATGGTGAAGCAACTGCAACAACGCGGCGAACGCGTCGCCTTCGTCGGCGACGGCATCAACGACGCGCCCGCGCTGGAGCAGGCGGACCTCGGCATTGCCGTGGCCAAGGCCAGCGACGTTGCCCGCGAGGCGGCCGACATTATCCTGTTGAAGTCGGACATTCAGGCGATCCCCGAAGCGCTCGGACTGGCGCAAGCCACGCTGCGCACGATCAAACAGAATCTCTTCTGGGCCTTCTTCTACAACGCGGCGTCCATTCCGTTGGCGGCACTTGGCTTTCTCAGCCCGGTCATCTGCGCGGCAGCGATGGGCTTGTCCGACCTCATTGTCATCGGCAACGCCCTGCGCTTGCGAAGGTGGAAGGGCTAAATCTAATACCGCAACCCACGGCTCGCGCCGTGGCTACCTTCTACCGCTGCTCCGCAGCTATTTGCGGCCGTTCTCAAAAACCAACCTGCGCGCGCGGCGTCTCTGCCTTTACATCCGTCTCGACAGCCTCTGGTGTGCAGGATATACGATGGTCCCAACGCAAAGCTTTAATTCTATGAAAAGGATTTTCCTCACCACCGTCGTTTCTCTCCTCGTCCTCGCCGTCAACGCCGCCGATTCCGGCAAGGCCGTCCCGATCTTCGACGGCAAAACGTTCAAAGGCTGGGATGGCGACACGAACAAGACGTGGCGCATCGAAGACGGCGCGTTTGTGGGCGGTTCGTTCAAGGCGACCGTGCCGGAAAACGAATTCATCGCCACGACGCGTTCGTTCACGAACTTCGTGTTGCGGCTCAAGTTCAAGTTGACCGGCACGGAGGGCTTCATTAACGGCGGCGTGCAGATTCGCAGCGAACGCACGAAAAATCCGCCGAACGAAATGAGCGGTTACCAGGTGGACATGGGCGATCCGGAATGGTGGGGCTGCATCTATGACGAGTCGCGCCGGAACAAGGTCATGGCCAAATCCGACATCAAGGAGGTCAACAAGGTGTTGAAGCGCGGCGACTGGAACGAATACGTCATCCGCGCGGAAGGGAAACGGATTCGCGCGTGGATCAACGGACTTCCGACGGTGGATTACACCGAGGCGGACGATGCCATTCCACAATTCGGCAGGATTGGCCTGCAAGTCCACGGCGGCGGCAAGACCGAGGCGTGGTACAAAGACATCACCATTGAGGAGTTGCCGTAGGGTTACGCTTCAGGATCGGCACGGCTGCAAAAAAAATTCATGACCCCGCGCCAGAATGTTTCAGTACCGAACGCCCACACGGTAGAACAGGTCCAGGCTGAAGGCATTTGTGTCAGTATCCGTGTAAGTGGTCGTGCTTGCCTGGCCGACAATATTGGTGGCCAGCGGCAAGAAAGCCAGTTGTGCCCCTAATTGACTCGCTCGCTCTACAATATACTTCTTGCCGCCGACGCTTTGCCAAGTTAGGGCGACGCCCGGAGCGGCCGCCGTCGCGGACAGCAGACGGAGCACGGAGGCGGCGTTGGTTGGATCAGTGCCGGCTCGCCATTCATCCAAATTGGTCAGGCCATCGCCATCGGGATCGCTGTTGTCTGCCGAGCCGTCCGTTGGCAATCCATATTGCTGGAGCCAGGCGTAGGAAACGGCGGAAGCGGGCGTCTGAAACTCGTAAGCGCCCATGTCCACCGACCCGCCGGCAATGCGCGGGTTGCCGTCCAGATCGCTGTTGTTCGCGATGTACGCATTATTACCAGCGTTGATGCACGGAGAGTTGGACTGCAAGTGATAATTGCCGTTTGCGGGATCCACAAAGAGCGGGGCATTGGTGAAGTTTCCCGTGCCGGGTTGCAACGGGGTCATGCAACAGTTAAACACAGAGAGCGGATATCCGTTTGGCACGCTCGGCGCGCTGTTGTAATAAATGATGCAGTTAAGGACGACACCTTCGTTGACTCCGCCGCGAAATGAGCTCGCCGTGTTACTAACGATTGTGCAGTTGTAGAGGTGATCGTTATTGAAGGT
>QHPA01000379.1 GCA_003218935.1 Verrucomicrobiota bacterium | reverse complement strand
CCAGGTGTCGATCGAGTCAACGTGTGTTGCGCGTTTGTCATACCAGTCCGCAATGTAAACCGCCCCGTCTGGGCCAATGGTGCAATCCACCGGACGAAACCAGATGTCGTCCGTGGTCAGCAGCTCACCGCCGAAATGGCCTTTGAAACTCGATCCGTTCCGCTCGAGCACGTGCCAATAAATCGCATTGGCGAGCAGGTTGCCCGCGATGTAAGCACCGTTGAACTGCTCCGGAAAAGCGCCGCCTTGATAGATGATTCCGCCGCAGGTGACGTGACCGCCTTTGAAGCCGGTGTAGGGAATGTGGTCGAAATAACCGAACGTGTAGGGATTGTGCAACGGGCCGTGTTTGCTGAAGCCTTTGATGTAGTAGCCGCCCTGCACCTGGTGCAGCCCGATCTGTTCGCCGAAATTGGTTCCTGCGATGACGTTGCCGTGTTCGTCGAAGTCGAGGCCCCAGGTGTTGCCGCCGCCTTCCGCGAACAACTCGAACTCGTGCGTGATCGGATGATACCGCCAGATGCCCTGCTGAAACTCGGTGCCGCGAATGTGCGCCGTCACCGTGCTGCCTTGTGCGCCGTAAAGCCAGCCGTCCGGCCCCCACGTCAGCGAGTTCGCCACCGCATGCGCGTCCTCCAGACCAAACCCGCTCAACAGCACTTCGGGATCGCCATCGGGAACATCATCATGATTGCGGTCGGGATAAAACAGCAGGTAAGGCGGCTGAACGATGAACACGCCGCCGTAGCCGATCGCCATGCCGGAAGCGAGGTTCAAACCGCTGACGAAGTCCTTGAATTTGTCCGGCACACCGTCGCCATCGGTGTCTTCGCAGATCGTGATGCGGTCCTCGCCTTTGGGCCCGCGCGGCGGCGGCTCCGGCACACGGTCGTATTTCGTTCTAAGATACTGGTCAACGCTGACCGCTTTCAACCCAGCGGGCACAGGATACTGCAAATACTGAATGACCCACATCCGACCGCGCTCGTCGAAGCTGATGGACAACGGCTGCCGGATCTGTGGCTCGCTGGCGACAAGCTTTACCTCGAAGCCATCCGCGACTTTCATGTGCTTCAGGGCTTCCTGGGGCGAAAGCCCGCCGGCAAACGCGGCATAACCGCAAATGACACAAACCGCCGACGAAAGACGCAGTTTGGCTCGACAAAAGTCTGGTAGCATCGAATGATTGTTTTGAACCATGCGCACAAAATCTCGTTCCATTCCGCTGCTCATGCTCGTGATTGGGCTTTGGCACAGCAGTCTATCGAAAAGCACCGCAGCCTCGCCAGAAACAAATTCGCCTCCGCCGCTCACGCGCGCCCACGCGCATAACGATTACGAGCATACCCGCCCATTGCTGGACGCGCTCGACCACGGCTTTTGCAGCATCGAGGCCGACGTCTGGCTCGTGGATGGGAAACTGCTCGTCGCGCACGACCGCGGCAAGGTGAAGCCGGACCGAACGTTGCGGGCGCTCTATCTGGACCCGATGCGCGAGCGCGTGCGCCGAAACGGCGGGAGGCTTTATCCCTCCGGCCCGCCCGCGATTCTGCTGATCGATGTGAAGTCCGACGCCGAGCCAACGTACGCGGCGTTGCGTGAAGTCCTGAAAGAATACGGCGATATGCTGACTGACTTTCGCGACGGAAGCGTCCAGACCAAAGCGATTACCGTCATCATTTCCGGCAACCGCGCGGCGAAAACAATGGCGGCGGAATCGGTTCGCTACGCCGCCGTGGATGGTCGAATCGAGGACTTGGAAACAAACGCGCCAGGTCCTCTCATCCCATTGGTCAGCGACAATTGGACCAAGGTTTTCAAGTGGCATTGGACTGGTCCATTGCCTGATGACGAAAGGCGCCACTTGAAACGGATCGTGGAGAAGGCCCACGCGCAAGGGCGCAAAGTCCGGTTCTGGGCGACGCCGGACAAGCCGGAAGTTTGGAAAACACTATTCGATGCGGGCGTTGACTTGATTAACACCGACGACCTGGCCGGGCTGCAGAAATTTTTGTTGAGCCCACCCAGGAAGTAGCCGCCGACGTGAGTCCCCATGAAGCAATTCCACACCAAAGGGCGTGAAAATTCCGGGAACTGTGCGTGCTTCCTCCTGCCCATGAACCTCCTCCTCTCCCGCCCTTCGGGCACCCTCTCCCCCTCGGAGGGGGAGAGGGACGGGGTGAGGGGGCCGCTGGCTGGTTCAAGGGAGCAAGGCGCGCACAAAGTCCGGGGAGTTCTCTCCCGGGGGAGAGGGCCGGGCCTTCGCCCGCCGTAGCAATTCTGCTGAAGATGACCGGATTGGGTTCGGCCCGCGAAGGCGGGGTGAGGGCGAGCGTTTCCTCCGATCCCATTCTCGGAGTAGGAGGCGGACAACCAAATCCACCTCGTTGCCTAAGTGGCTGCAATTTGCGGCTCGCGAGCACTTTCGCCCGCCCAAGGAATTGTTTTCAGCGTCTGGGTCTCACTCCCAGCAGCCGCGCGGGCAGGAAGAGAATCGCCCTCAGCAACGCGAACACCGCCGCGACGGTGATGCCGATCAAACGCAATGGCAGACAAATCAACCACAGGAACGGATACAGCACCAGCACCGCCACGGCCAGCGGCCAGGAAAACACGAACAGAATGCTCCATGCGACAAGTGCCAAAAAGAGGCGCATGACCTAGGTTATACTCCAGGCGCGTGGGAATTTCAACCGTTGATTTTGGAAAACAGATTGTAACGCTCGCCAATCCGCGCTACTCTGCGCCCGTGCTCCAGCCGGATTTCCAAAGGAAAACTCTGCCCGGGAAGCAGCCTTTGACCTGGGAAGGCGATCTCTCAACCAGAATGGTCGAAGGCATCGACCGCTTCCTGTTGCGCGAGATCGAGCGTTCGTTCGAGGAACGGCAAAAGCTCTGGCATCGCGACTTTTCTTCGCGCGAAGCTTACGAGGAATCTGTTCAACCCAACCGCGAACGACTCCAGAACTGCATTGGAGCGGTTGACCCACGGCTGCGCGTCAGAGCCTTGGAATACGTGAGCAGCACCGCGACGCCGCCGGTCGTTGCTGAAACGGACATGTTTCGCGCTTATGCCGTACGCTGGCCGGTGTTTGAAGATGTCGATGGTGAGGGCCTTTTTCTCCAGCCCAAAGGCGACACCCTGGCTCGCGTGGTTGCCCTTCCCGATGCGGATCAAACGCCGGAGATGCTCGCGGGGCTTGAGCCGGGCCTTCCGCCGGAAGCGCAGTTCGCCCGCCGCCTCGCGGAAAACGGCTGTCAGGTCGTCGTGCCCATGTTGATCAACCGCGACGACACGTATTCCGGCAATCCCCTGCTCCGTCGGTTCACCAACCAGCCGCATCGCGAATGGATTTACCGCCAGGCCTACGAAATGGGCCGACACATCATCGGTTACGAAGTGCAGAAGGTTGTCGCGGTGGTCGATTGGTTCGTCGGAGTGGACGCCGCGATGCCGAAGCAAAAGCCTCAACCGCTGGGAAAGATCGGTGTCGCCGGCTACGGTGAAGGCGGCTTGATTGCCCTTTACGCGGCCGCGCTCGATACGCGCATTGATTCCGCTCTGGTAAGCGGTTACTTCTCCTCGCGCCAGCGCGTCTGGGAAGAGCCCATTTATCGCAACGTCTTTGGTCTGCTGCACGAATTCGGCGACGCCGAGATCGCCAGCCTCATCGCGCCGAGAAATCTCATCGTCGAGTACAGCGAAGTCCCGCCCCGGACTTCGCATCCGTTCAGGCGGAGGTGAATCGCGCCAAAGCCTTTTTTCCGTCGTCGCTCCCTTTCCCGCTCGAACTCGCCCATGGCGGCGACGGTAAGACCCTCGGCCTCGGTTCGGATCGTGCGCTGTCCGCTTTTTTGAAATCCCTCGGCGCGCCGCACCCATTACAGCCCATCGCGACGGCCGCCCCTTTCGACCTGCGAAACAATTTCGATTCCGGCGAACGCCAGCGCCGCCAGGTGCAGGAACTGGTCAATCACACCCAGCGATTGCTCCAACTTTCCGAGCGAGCGCGCGACGACTTTTTTTGGCGCAAAACAAGAACGGGTTCGACTGAGGATTGGGTCTCTTCCACGAAACCGTTCAAAGACGACCTTTGGGACGAAGTCATCGGCCGCTTCCCGAAAGCCAGCGAGCCGATCAATCCCCGCACTCGCAGCATCGAATTCAAAGCGAGCAGTCGAACCTCGAATAGCCTCCTCACCCGGCCTTCGGCCACCCCCTCCCCATCCGATGGGGAGAGGGACGGGGTGAGGGGTTGGACTGCCTACGACGTCACGCTTGATGTCTGGCCAGACGTCTTTGCCTGGGGCGTGTTGCTCGTGCCGAAAGACCTCACGCCGGGCGAGCGCCGACCGGTCGTGGTTTGCCAGCACGGACTGGAAGGCTTGCCGATGGATACGATTGACGACGATCCCAAGCGCAGCGGCTATCCCTACTACAAGGCCTTTGCCGCGCGACTCGCCGAACGCGGTTTCATCACCTTCGCGCCGCACAATCCGTATCGCGGCCACGACGACTTCCGCGTGCTCCAACGCAAAGCCAATCCGTTGAAGAAATCGCTCTTCTCCGTCATCCTCGCGCAGCACGACCGCATCCTCGACTGGCTCTCCGGGCTGCCGTTCGTTGACCCGCAACACATCTGTTTCTACGGCCTCTCCTACGGCGGCAAGACGGCCATGCGCGTCCCTTCCCTGCTCGACCGCTACTGTCTCTCCATCTGCTCCGCCGATTTCAACGAGTGGATCCGAAAAAATGTCACTGTTGATTCATCCTACAGCTATCTCTACACCGGGGAGTATGAAATGGTTGAGTTCAACCTCGGCCACACCTTCAACTATGCCGAACTGGCCGCGCTCATCGCGCCGCGGCCTTTCATGGTTGAGCGCGGCCACAACGACGGCGTTGCGCCCGACGAATGGGTTGCTTACGAATTCGCCAAAGTGCGCCGGCTTTACGACACACTCGGCATCGGCGACCGCACGGCCATCGAATTCTTCAATGGCCCGCACACGATAAACGGCGTCGGGACGTTTGAGTTTTTGCACAAGCATCTGAACTGGCCGAAGCCGAAATGATGAGGACACTGAATGCCAGTCGAACTCGCCTTCGAGTACTGGCACCGACCACGGCGCTGGCGGTCGGTTTTTCGCTGTTGCTCGCATGGCCGAGCGCGAATGCCGACCCACTGGACCAATGGTACCGGCGCAATCCTCTCCCTACGGCCGACCGCCTCTCCGGTGTGGCTTACGGGAACAACGCCTTTGTGGCGGTTGGATACGGAGGCGCGATTGCCAGCTCGGCCGATGGCACAAACTGGGTGAGCCAAACTTCTGGAACTCCCGAAGATCTCTTCGGCGTCGCTTACGGCATTGGTACTTTTATCGCGGTGGGCGGACATGGCGTGATCCTCGCCTCCGATGGGTTGAACTGGACCGGCGTGGACTCAGGGTCAGACACGTTGCTGACCGCGACCGCCTACGGCAACGGCACCTTCGTTGCCGTCGGCGACGTGGATGCATTTGGCAACGCGACCATCCTGACTTCGAGCGAGGGTGTCACATGGACGCCCGCGGATTCCGGAATGCCAGGGTTGTTAACCGCGATCACGTACGCGAGCGGGATGTTCGTTGCAGTCGGTGAACTCGGCCTGATCCTCACTTCGGTCGATGCCTTGAACTGGACCGTCGCGGATTCAGGCACACAAATCAATCTTAACGGCGTCGCTTACGGCAACGGGACGTTTGTCGCCGTGGGTGGAACCAACATCTTTACCTCGCCGGATGGTCTGGCGTGGAACAGCGAAGGCGCGGGTACCACCACCGAGCTTTATGCCGCCGGGTTCGCTGCCGGGGAATTTCTCGCGGCAGGCGACGGAACGATTTTGACTTCCACCAATGCCGTCACCTGGATGCAACAGGATTTAGGAACCAACACAGTAATCGTGTGGGGCGTCGCATACGGCAACGGAACGTTCGCGGCTGTTGGAAAGCTCGCGGGACCCGTCTTCTCAGCGAGCGCCATTCTTACCTCCGCCAATGGCATGACCTGGACGAGTCGAACCTCAGGAATTCTCGACCAGGCGTACTACGACGTGGCCTTCGGCAATGGAACGTTCGTAGCGGTCGGATTGCGAGATGTGAAGTCCGGCGCGAGCGCGATCGCGACGTCGCCCGATGGTGTGTCCTGGACAAGACCCGCGTTTTCCACGACGGCAAGCCTGTCTGGAGTCGCGTATGGCAATGGGGTCTTTGTGGCCGTGGGCTCTTACACCAACACGACCGGGCAAAAGGCCGGGAGAATCGTGACCTCGACCGACGACAGCGTATGGCTCGAGCAAAGTTCGCAGACGACACCGGCGTTGTCCGATGTGGCCTTCGGCAATGGAATGTTTGTAGCCGCCGGGGGCACGAATGTTTTGACTTCTGCGGACGCCAGCGCCTGGACGCCGTCGGTCTCCGGGACTGCCAGCAATCTGCTGGCCCTTGCCTACGGCGGCGGCCTCTTCGTCGGGGTAGGATCACGCGGCATGATTCAGACTTCGACGAATGGCGACGTCTGGACCGAACGACCCACCGGCACGACCCATGCGCTGAGCGGCGTCACTTACGGCAACGGCAGATTCGTCACGGTCGGAAATGTCGGCACAATATTTACCTCGGTCGATGGGACCAACTGGACGAGCGTTAATTCAGGATTCCAAAACATCCTCAATGACGTGACGTACGGGAACGGCACCTTTGTGGCTGTGGGAAGCGCATCTGGATCGACGGGATTCTCAACCATCTTAACGTCCGGTGATGGTTATGCCTGGTCCGAGCGGGTACCCGGCTCAGTTCAGGCGCTTCGGGGCGCCGTTTATGGGAATGGGAGCTTTCTGGTGGTCGGCGACCAGAGCACCATCCTGCAATCGGCAGGTCCCACCGACTTCCGTTTGACAGCGAACGGCTTCGGCACGACAGGCTTCCAACTGACCCTTATCGGGGCGCCGGGCAGCCGCTACCGGCTTCAAGCTTT
>QHPA01000378.1 GCA_003218935.1 Verrucomicrobiota bacterium | reverse complement strand
CATACCAGCAAAACCTGACGCCATTCCATCCGTCCAGGAACTGAGGAGAATCGCATGGCCTCCGTTGTTTTTTTCAGAGCCGTCAACGTGGGCGGACATCAGAAGTTTCAGCCGGCCCAGCTCGCGCGAGCCATGGCGGAGTTCGGTGTGGTCAACATCGGCGCGGCCGGAACATTCGCGGTGCGTGGAAATGTCAGTCCGGCGAAGTTGGCAGGTGAAATCCTGCGCCGGCTGCCCTTCAAGCCTGAGCTGATGATTTGTCCCGCGCGCGATGTCCTCGCGCTGGCACGCATCGGGTCGTTTCGCCATGTCCCCGCCGGGAAGGACGTGAGCCAATTCGTGAGCGTGATGCAGAAAGCGCCGCGTGAGCCGCCTGAACTTCCCATCGAAGAGCCTGCCGGTGACGAATGGGAAGTCCGGCTCGTCGCAATCTCCGGCAAATTCGGGTTGAGCTTCCGCAGGCCGGGCCCAAAGGGTGTTTATCCCAACGCGGTCGTCGAGAAACACCTCGGCGTCCCCGCCACCACACGCGGTTGGAACACCATCGCCACCATCTGCGAGGTTCTGGAAGAATAAGCGATTGTCAGTCGTTCGCCCGGCTGGTCCACATGCCGAGGGTGGATTTCTTGATGTAATTCGCGTGGCCGTCACAGAAGCTGGAGTTGAAGCCGCCGTTGTGGCGCTTGCCGACGTGGCCCACGGTCGGGTTTTTCGTGTCCGGTTTATCGAACAGGTAGGCGGGGCCGAAGCCGGCGTTGTACCACGCGTCCGTTTGCTCAATGCACCAGATTTCGAAGACGGAGAAGCGGGCGTCGCAAATTGCGATAGTCCCTGTCGTGTCCTGGATGTCAGCCAGGTGGCGGCTGGGATTGTTCCAGTTGTTGATGAACGGGCCGTTGGCGCCTAACCAGTCTTTTTTCCCTTTCATGTAAAAGACGCCGCCCTGCGGGTTGCAGACGTAGTCATTCGTTAGCACCTTCGGCGTGCCCGGCGGGCGCTGGTCCGACCACGTGTTGTGCGGCGAGGCGCTGGCACAACTATAGACCTTCTCGGTCTGCATGTAGGGCCGGCAAAAATCCTGCCACCAGTACAGCGGCGTTCCTTGTGGCCAGACGTAAGCATAACCGTAGGGCAGGTAGTCTTGGTAATCGTGCGCGTACAGCATCGTTCCCAGCCCGATCTGCCTCATGTTGGAGAGGCAGGACGTCTGCCGCGCCTGCTGCTTCGCCCGCGCCAACGCCGGCAAGAGCAGCGCGGCGAGTATGGCAATAATAGCAATGACGACCAGAAGCTCGATGAGTGTGAAGCCGTTTTGGGACAGCAACTTGCTTTTTGACCTTGCGCGGGTCCGGAAGCATCGCTGCTCATCAGTGTTCATGGGGGGAACTTCCGCCGATCCGTTTTCAGCGTCAACACAAAATTCCAGTCCATCGGATGCGGAAGCGGGAGGTTCTCGTCCAACCGCTCGCGTACTGTTTCGGGCGTCTGAATCAACTACTTTCGCGACATGAAAACACCCTTCGCACGGTTCTCGAGTTGGCTCTTCGCGCTCGGTTCCCTCGGCGTCCTCACGGCTGCCGCCACGCCGTTCACGGACGGTAAATGGGTTCACCTCACACACGAGTTTTCCTCCGACACCCTCAATAAAGCGGTCAGCCTCACCTCGCTTCGATTCGTGTACATTGGCGTTGATTCGTGGTTGAATCAGAGCCTCCTCACGTCGGCTGCTACGGTTTTGTTTTGAACAGCGCATCAATTTTTCGGCGGACTTCTTCGCTTATTCGGATCAACGGTGGCCACGGCCTTTTGAATCCTTCCCCCGCGAGTTTGCGAGTAGCATCAATTCCCAGCTTCGTTCCAATTGCGATTTCAGAGGTGGCGTGGTCGAGCACGTCGGCCGGACCTTTGGTGAAGATGCTGTCGCGTTGCGGGTCCGTGTTCGCACACAGCCGGAACAAAACCTCGCTCGTGTTGTGCACGTCCACGTCGTCGTCCACCACCACGATGTATTTGGTGAACATCATCTGCCCCATGCCCCAGAGGCCGTGCATGATTTTGTAGGCCTGCATCGGGTAACTCTTCCTGATGCTCACGAAGACGAGGTTGTGGAAGACGCCTTCGGCCGGCAGCGCGATGTCTGCGATCTCGGGGAAGTTCATCCTGAATATCGGCAGGAAAAGTTTTACCGATGCGCTGCCAATATAAAAGTCTTCCATCGGGGGCATCCCTACGATGGTCGCCGGATAAACCGCTTCCTTCCGATGCGTGATGGCGGTGATGTGGAAGACGGGATACGGCTCGGGCAAAGTGTAGTAGCCGGTGTGGTCGCCGAACGGGCCTTCCTCGCGCAACGGCTCGCGCGGATCAACGTAGCCTTCGATGACGAAGTCGGCGTTGGCGGGAACTTCGAGGTCGTTGGTCTCGCATTTGACGAGTTCGACCGATTTTTTGCGGAGGTAACCCGCCAATAGGAATTCGTCGAGGCCGTCGGGCAGCGGCGCGGTGGCGGCGAAGGTGAACACGGGATCGCCGCCGAGGAAGATGGCCACGGGCATACGCGTGCCGGTCTGGTAGTAACGGCGGCCGTGGCGCGCGCCGACTTTCTGGAGCTGCCAGTGCATGCCGGTGGTGCGCTCGTCGTAAATCTGGATGCGATACATGCCGACGTTGCGCTCGCCGGTGTCGGGGTCTTTG
>QHPA01000377.1 GCA_003218935.1 Verrucomicrobiota bacterium | reverse complement strand
TGCATTGCGCGTCGTTGAACGCCTGCTTCCCTTTTTCGAAGTTGCGCCCTTTGGAAACCTTGTCCAGCTCCGGCAGCAGGTCTTCCATCTTCCATTCTTTAACAAACTGGCGCTGGACCAGCGGCGGCTTTGGCGTCACCGGCGCTCCCGTGATGATGGATGCCAGCTCACCACGCTCCGCATCATTCAACCCGGCTGCCGCCGCTTTGCGGATGTTGGCGATGAACCTGGGGAAGCTCGCGCCGTCGCTGTAATCGCGCCCGGCATCCGCAAACCATTTCAGCGTTTCGGCGGAATGGCGATCAGACTTGCGGTCGCGGTTGAACCAACTGAAGTACGTCCTTCGCTGGTCCATCGTCCAACCGGATTTCAGATTGCGCAGGCTGATGATGTAATGGATCTGTTCTTCCTGCGTTTGCGCTTTCGAGAGCAGATCAAGAGTCTTGCCCACCACGTCCGGCGCTTCCAGATAGACGAGCAGCTGCGACAATTCGCGGTTCAACGGCCAGCTCTTTGCCGGGTATTGGCGGTCGAGCTTCTCGATAGCGAGCTTGACGAGGTCGTCGGACGGGCGGCCCTGACGCGCGAAGCTGACTTCGATCACCCGGAGCTTCGCCAGTTTCTGTTCCTCGTCGAGGTTATCGAGCGGGAACCTGCCCAGAGCCATGAGCAAATCACGTTGGTTTTCCTGGCCACCGAGACGCGCCAACGCGAGCAGGGCCGTCAAAGCGCCGTCGGGATTCGTTTCGTTTCGCGCGCGCTCTTTCCACTGAGAGATCGGCTGACTTTCGATCGCGATCCGCGCAGCGTAGCGAATCCAGCGATCCGGGTCGCTCAAATGCGGCCACGCAAATTCGACCGCTTTCGAGTCCTGCCGGCAGTGGAAGGCTTCGAGTTGGCGGCGGGTCTTCACCGCTGGCCGAATCGCAGGAGCTTCCATCTGGATAGCGGTCGGTTCGTTTCCGACGTATGTCACACGATACAGACCCGACTGCGTGCCACGCCCGCCGGTGAGGAAATACATCGCGCCATCCTTGCCGAATTCAAGATCGGTCACATTCAACGTCGCCTTCGGCCCGGCCTCGCGGAGCGACTTCGGCGCCACAAAATTCTCGAACGCGCCGGCATAGGTCGCCCCCTTTGACTTGAGATGAACTGCGATAATACGGCCGTACGACCAATCCATTACGTAAAACGCCTGCTGATATTTCGCCGGATATTTCGCGCCGGTGCCGAATTTCACGCCTGTCGGCGAGCCGATCCCGATGTCGAGCGTGGTCGGCAGGCTGTCCGGATACCATACGAGGTAGTGCCCCAGTCCCATTCCATGTCGCTGTCTAAGCCGAACAACTCCCCGTCCGCATTGAAATCAATGTCGTAGGTATTGCGGAAACCGGCGGCAAACAACGCAACGTTCTTGCCGTCGGGATCCAGCCGAGCGACGAAACCGCCGGGCGGTTTTTTGCCGGCGCCAAATCCGTTCCCATCCTCCATGCGCGGCAGCACGATGTCATCGGCGTAATTGCGATGCGGTGATTCGGGCGAGAGGTCGTCCGGCACATCGACGAAATTGCCGCAGACAATGTAAAGTTTCTTGTCCGGGCCGAGAACGATGCCGTGGGCCCCGTGTTCCCCGTCGCCGCCGCGGCCGCGGTTCCATTTGCAAAGCAATTCCGGGGGGCCGAAATGGCCGTTCCCATCCCCGTCGCGCAGTCGATAGAGATGGTAGCCTTGCGGGCCGCGCCCGTTGACATACAGACTGTCAAACGCATAGAGCAGACCCATCGCGCCGGTTACGGGAATGTCCAGTGCTTCAAGCTGCTCGATCTTTCCGTCTTTCAGCGTGAGGCGAAGCATGGGCTCTTTGCCCTGGGGCGAGATAATGAGCCGGCCTTGGTGGTCCACGGTCATGCTGACCCACGAACCTTCGCCCGACTGAGCCGAACGCAGCAGTTCAATTCTGAATCCTGGCAGTGTGGCCAATGACTCGGCGGGTGTGGCCTGTTTTGACGCGCCAAGCCCTTTGACGATCGCTCCTGCCATTACATCGCCCCAGGGCTGGGCTCCCAGTTTGCCGAAGCTGCGCGCTGGCGTCCAACCCGCGGCGATGAAACCGGGCTTTTCCCAACCGGGTGCCTCCCGGTCCGATGAAACCCACGAGGTGTCGCTGACTACGGTTCCCTTGTTACCACCCTTCAAACTCAGATCGAGCCTGGCGATGAAGCCGGCAAAGCTCGCGTCATTCTGCCCGCGGGCGGCGATGACATTTTC
This sequence comes from Verrucomicrobiota bacterium, assembly GCA_003218935.1. Classification (GTDB taxonomy): domain Bacteria; phylum Verrucomicrobiota; class Verrucomicrobiia; order Limisphaerales; family AV2; genus AV2. The sequence continues at coordinate 2,347 of QHPA01000377.1, read as the reverse complement.
GCCGGGTTTGATTTCGACCGTAACATCCACGGCGTCTGCTTTTTGCCAATCGTCATTCTCCAGAACCTGTTTGCCGTTGAGAAAAATTCTGACGTGATCGTCTCCCGCTGCGGTCAACAAGGCTTTGTTAAGTGCACCGTCCACCATGAACGCCTTGCGAAAAAAACGGACTTCATTGTCTGCCGGCGCCCGGCCCTGATTGTCGTGCCAGATCCATTCTGGCGTCTGCGCGCGAAGCGGGGAAAGGAGATTCGGAATTGCGGCCAGACCAATAAAAACAAGAGAGAGTTTAGTCGCATTCATAGGCGGCATGTTGATTCCGGATCAATAGAGTGATTATGAATTCAGAGCTTATTGCCGGGGGCGGAATCCGGGCAAGGAGTTTTTGAGAACAGACGGCATCGAATACGGGCAAAAAAAATCAGGACCCGCGTCACCGCGAGTCCTGAATTCAACGAGGAAAAAGCGAGGCTACTTAAGCAACTCTTCCGCGATCTGGACCGCATTCAGCGCGGCGCCTTTGAGCAATTGATCGCCGGAGACCCAGAAACAAAGGCCGTTGTCCAGCGCGCAGTCTTTGCGGATGCGGCCAACCTGGCAGTTGTATTTTTCAGCCGTGTAAAGCGGCATGGGATACTCCTTCTTCTCCAGGTCATCCACGACATCCAGACCGGGCGCCTTGCTCAACACCGCCCGCGCGGCATCGACACTCACCGGCTGCTTAAACTCGGCGCTGACGGCCACCGAATGAGCGCGATAGACCGGCACCCGCACGCAGGTTACGCTCGCGCGAAACGCCGGATGATGCATGATTTTCCGGCCCTCGTTTTGCATTTTCATTTCTTCCTTCGTGTAACCGTCCGGCAGAAATGAGTCCACCTGTGGAAGCACGTTGAAGGCGATCTGATGCGGATAAACTTCTTTGGTCACGGGCCTGCCCGAAACAATCTGGCCGATCTGGCGTTCGAGTTCCTGAATCGCCTTCGCGCCGGTGCCGGAAACCGCCTGATAACTGGCCGCGAAAATCCGTTCCACGCTGAACGCCTCGTGCAACGGGAATAGCGCCACGAGCGTGATGGCTGTGGTGCAATTCGGGTTGGCAATGATCCCCTTATGGAGCCTGGCATCGGCGGCATTGATTTCCGGAATCACCAGCGGCACCGAGTCGTCCATCCGAAACGCGCTGGAGTTGTCGATGACGACGCAGCCTGCTTTGGCCGCGAGGGGCGCAAACTCTTTCGAGATTCCGCCGCCGGCGCTGAACAGAGCGATGTCAATGCCCTTGAACGAGTCCTTCGTCAGTTCGTCGACGGCGATTTCTTGATTGCGAAACTTGAGTTTCCTGCCCACGGAACGGGCCGATGCCAGCAACGCGAGCTTGCTCACAGGAAAGTTTCTTTTCCCAAGAGTTTTGATCAACTCGACGCCGACGGCGCCCGTCGCGCCGACCACGGCAACACTTGGATTCCTGTTCATAAAGGGGGAGGCAATATAGCGATCGCACGGTGCGTGTCAACGCGAGGAAAATGACAGCGGTGTCCGTGTCCTGCATTCAACCGTAGCATCGGCCGGCTTAATCGACGAATGCGATGAGCTTACGGGCTAACGACCACGCGGTAGAAACGATACGGGAAATCGGCGGCGTTGGTGTCCACCAACTCGAAATCAGCGTCGGCAGCGTTGACGGTGGTGAGCGAGATCCAGGATTCGAGATTGGTTGAAGCTTGAAGGGAGTAACTGATGCCGGAATCTGCGCTTACGCCCAGACGGAACTGTTGGTTGGTAAGGCTGAGCGAGGCCAGCGTGATCGGGGAGAGTCCGAGCACAATTACACGAAACGTCGTGCTGTTACTCAGAGGGGGAGAACCGTCGTCGGTTACCCACACCGTCACCGCGTTCGTGCTGTTGGCCTGCGCGGCTGTTGGTTGCCAGGTGAAGAGACCGTTAGACGCATCAATGGCAGCGCCAACCGGCGCGCCTGTCCCAAGGCTCATGGTCAGAATGTTCGGTGGAATGTCCGGGTCGTACGCCATGTTGGTCATGATCAAGCGCGAACCCGGCCGGATGGTCAGGTCTGGGATCGGCATGAGTTCTGGCGGACTGTTCACTTCATTGACGACGACAGTAAAACTCCTGGTGTCACTTAAGGGCGTTGAGCCGTCATCTGTGACCCGAACTGTGATGAGGTTGGTGCTGGGGCCTTGGGCTTCGGTGGGCGTCCAGGTCAACACCCCGGTGTTGGGATGGAGGTTCACGCCGGTCGGCGCCGCAACCAAACTGAAGCTCAGGGCGTTGGCCAGAATGTTCGTGTCGGTTGCCGTGTTTGTGACGACCAGTGTGGTCAGTT
>QHPA01000376.1 GCA_003218935.1 Verrucomicrobiota bacterium | reverse complement strand
AGACGCGCCGTTGGTGGTGTTAAACAGCGTTACATAAATCCACTGGTCCATTCCTTCTGTAACCAACCGCCCTTGTCGCCCGGCGTTGATCTTATAGACATCCGTGCCGAGGTTGAGCGAGGGGAGCAGCGTTTGCGTCTGCAGGTCCACCACGTAAGTCCACGTCTCGGTCCAACTGGCGAGATAAAGTCTGTTTTCCGCGCGGTTGATGGACAGGTCCACGGGGTTGATGCCGATGGTGAGGGTCTTATCAATGTTGCCGTTGGTAGTGTTGATGAACAGCAGCAATCCACTCTGCCCGGACAACGCGGGAGGTTGAATGGCGTAGAGATAGGGGCGCTGCGGATCCGCGACCATCTTCGTGATATTGAGTGCTTTAACGTTTAGCGAGACCGGCACCGTCAATGTGGTACTGCCGAGGGTGAAGTCGATGTTGTTGGTGTATTGATCGGCGGCCAACGCCGCAGTGTTGAAACTGACGATTACCGTGCCGGGAGAGGTGCCGCTGGACGGGCTGATGGAAAGCCAATTGCCGCCTGTTACGGCCGCACTCCAAGCCACGGGTGCCGCTCCGCTCAACACCAATGAAATGTCGGCAGGATTGTAACCTGCGATGGCCGAGTAATTGATCAGTGACGGATCCACCGAGAGGGTCGAGGTCGTAAACGACCACACCGGGCCCGTGTTCGTGGCGTTGAACCCCACCACGTTCACGCGCCAATAATAGGTCACGCCCGGCGCAAGCGGACCGGGCAATGATTGCGGAGGGGCGGTGATGCGCCCGAGGTGCAGCGCGGAACCGTTGGTCGCGGCTGCCACTTGTGACTGGTTCGTTCCGAAATACACGTCATACGCCAGCGCCAGCGGCGACACGGACCAGTTCAAGTTCGTCAGCGGCAGGCTGACTACGGCACCGTCAGCCGGCGTCGGCGTGGGACTCGGCCCGCTCACCGAGGCAATCGAGGCCATGTCGTAAATCACGATGCTCGCGGTGCTCGCTTGATAGCGGAACAGTTTCTTCTGGTCACCGGAAAGCGTCTGCACGCTGGTGGAAAACGACAGGTTGGTGAGCGTGTTGCCGTTCACCGTATTGAACACTTCGGTGGGGCCGAAGGCAATCGAGCCATCAAGCGAGATGCCGTAGATATTGTTGGCAAACTGGTTGACGAGCACCGAGACGTTGGTGGCCGCGAACATCTGCTGTTTGTTGAATACCCATCGCTCGGCACCATCAAGAAAGAGTGGCGTGTCGAGCGGGTCGCGCCGCCAGGAGGTGAAGGAATTTTCGAGCGCCGTCAGGTTGCCGCCGGCGGAGACATCAAAGCGGGTCACCCAGGCATTCACATTGCCGGCACTCCAGCCGTATTGGTTCCAAATGTAGAGATTGTTGCCGGTCCGATTTAGAAGGATTGCGCCGGCGCCATGAGACCCATTCCCTCCAGTGTTTAAGACGAGCTGGTTTGTCCCGGCATTGAAGTCAAAAAAATAGATCTGCGGCCCCCATGCTCCATCGGTGTAGAAGAGTTTCTCCGCCTGGCCCGCGACCACATACAACGGATTGGAGGGACCATACGTGCTTGGCTTGGTGATCGTTTTTTCGCCGACCACGCTGAAAGTGGCCAGGTCCACTTTGACAATCGTACGGCTGCCGGCGTGGATGACATACAGAGCATTGCCCGCCGGAGTCATGGCCATGTCGGTGGGATTCAGATTGAGGGGGATTTCCGCAAGGATGGCGCCGTTGGTTGGATTGAGCGCCAACAACGTGCCCGGCACCGAGCCATTCGCCTCGTTCAAAGCATAGACCTTGGGCCGGCCATAATCCGGCAGCAATTTGTTGATGACCCGGCCCGGTAGCGGCATTGAAACCTGTGCTGATCCGGAAGGCGTAATTAGTATCGCTGCAAAGAGAAGCGCCAGTGCCTGGAGTATTCTCATATGATGAAGCCTCTGCGATTTCGCGTCCTGTCCTGTATCTAAGCAGTTTGCACGCGCTGGGACAATACATTTGTTCAGGGCTAGTGTAGTGTCTCACAAACAACTGGAGTTATTTTCGCCTGTTTTTTCGCATTCTGGTGCGGGTGCAACCGGGCTTGATCTTCTCCAGCGTCTGTTTGCACCGGTTTAGCTTTTCGACGATTGACTCAACCGTCGCCGTCCACACGAAAGGCTTGGGGTCGCTGTTCCAGGCGGCGAGGAATTCCTCAATGGCCTTCTGCAGATCCTCGACGCTGACAAAAACTCCACGGCGGATGCGTTTGCCGGTCAACTCAGCAAACCACCGCTCCACCAGGTTCAACCAACTCGAACTGGTCGGCACAAAATGCGGAATGAACCGCTCGTGCCCTTTGAGCCAGCGCTGCACTCTTGGGTGTTTGTGCGTGCCGTAATTATCCATCACCACATGTAAGTTGACCTCGCCGGGAAACTCCGCATCCAGGCGTTTTAGAAACTTCAGAAACTCTTGGTGGCGGTGGCGCGCGTAACATTGCCCGATGACCTTGCCGTGCGCCACTTCCAGCGCCGCAAAGAGAGTGGTCGTCCCGTTGCGCTTGTAATCGTGGGTCATCGTTCCACACCGACCCTTCTTGAGGGGTAATCCCGGTTGCGTGCGATCCAGGGCCTGAATTTGGCTCTTTTCATCGACACAGACCACCAAAGCCTTCTGCGGAGGGTTCAGATATAATCCAACGACATCGGTTAGCTTCTGCAAGAAATTCGGATCTCGCGAAAGTTTGAATCCTTTGGTCCGGTGCGGTTTGATTTGATGGCTTTGCCAAATCCGATTCACGGTGGCTTTGCTCACGCCTTGGGCTTTGGCTAAGGTCCGGCAGCTCCAATGGGTTGCCCCCGCAGGCTTGGTTTGGAGCGTCGCATGCACAATCCTCTCGATATGTCGCGGCGTTAAGGTTGGCTTGCGTCCACGTCCTTCGGCCACCTCCCAAAGACAATCAGGTCCCTCGTTGATGAAGCGCTTTCGCCACAGTGCCACCGTTTTGAAATTGATATCTAAATCGGTGGCGATGTCCTTGTCTGGGTGCCCGCGGGAAGCGGCCAAAACAATCTGGCAGCGTTGAGCCACTTGCTGCGGGGTGCGGTGAGCAGCAACCCAGCGCTCCAACTCCAAGCGATCCGTTTCAGTCAGGCCAACAGGCGAAGCAAGACGTGGCATGAGAGGAAAATAGCACGTCTGAATCATAACACCAGTTATTTATGAGACACTACACTATAACCTTTGACTCGCCGCAGCCAACGTTATATCCCAAACGAAACTGGAAATAACCATGACACGAGACGAAGCTTGGAACCTGCTGAACGAATTCACAAAGTCCGAGTCGCTGCTCAAACACGCGCTTGCGGTCGAAGCCGCGATGCGGCATTACGCGGCTCACTTCAGCGAGAATGTTGAGACTTGGGGCGCGACTGGCTTGATTCACGACTTCGATTACGAGTGCTGGCCGAATCCACCGGAGCACACGCGCGAAGGCGCGAAGATTCTGCGCGAGCGCGGCGCGGACGACGAAATCGTCGGTGCGATTCTCTCCCACGCGGAATGGAATCAGGACGAATATCCATTGGACCGGCCCATTCGCAAAACGCTGTTTGCGGTGGACGAACTTTGCGGCTTCGTCACCGCGGTGGCTTATGTGCGTCCGGAAAAACTCACCGGCATGACTGCCAGCAGCGTGAAGAAGAAGATGAAACAGAAGTCGTTCGCCGCGGCGGTGAAACGCGAAGACATCGAGAAAGGCGCGGAATTGCTCGGCCTGCCGCTCGACGAGCACATCAATCACGTCATTGCCGCGATGCAAACGGTGGCGGGGCCACTGGGGTTCGCTTGAGGGTAGTGTGAGAAGTCACCGAACAACTGTAGCCGCCGACGTAAGGAGGCGGATTTCTGATGAAACACGGTTTCCGCCTCGTTACCTCGGCGGCTACGCCCGCTTGCAGAGCCGTTTCCGGTAACAGCTGCCCGATCAAGAATTACTTCAACCACGCCGGGAGTTTTTCATCCTTCCAGATTTCCGGCAGGCTCTGGCGTTCGCGCACGACTGCGGATTTGTTGCCGTGGACCAGCACTTCGGCAGCCAGCGCGCGAGTGTTATAGTTCGAAGCCATCACGAAG
>QHPA01000375.1 GCA_003218935.1 Verrucomicrobiota bacterium | reverse complement strand
GCTTCGCAGGTGCCCATTGCTTCGACCCACGCCACGCGCTTCGAGTGACGGCCGATGGTCAAACCTATGATTTTATGCTCTGCTATGCTTGTGGATGGCTTTCCATTATCCATAATGAGAAAGAAATCGTGAGGCTTGGCGCTGTAGGTTCCCCAGACCAGCTCAACGAACTCCTCAATGCAGCTAAGATCCCGCTGTCAAAGAGCAGATGAAAGATTTCTCTTTTTTCGCCCGCCTTGGTCAGGCTTCATCGCCAACCGCGAACGCGGGTCTGTGTTTAGCGTAGCGGCGGCCATCCTGGCTGTCGTAGAGGGCGGCATCTTGCCGCCCGGAAAGAACGAGCGGTTTTTCGGCGGTCTGCAAATAGCCGGACGATTTGAGGAGCTTGTTCCGCTGGGCAGGATGCCCGGCTCTACGGAGGCGAGACGCCCGCCGCTACGTCGCTAAACACATACCAACGCGGAGCGTTCGTCCACTGTTTACAAACCTATGGACTCGTTACCGACGGTTTTACTGAAGCCTGGCGAAGCCGACCGCGTGGTGGCGGGGCATCCTTGGATTTATCAAAGCTCCATCCTGCGGCTCACGCAGCCGGCGCGAGACGGCGAGCTTGTCCAGGTCAAAGACCATCGCCAGCGTTTGCTCGGCGTCGGCTTCTACAATTCGAAATCGAAAATCCACGTCCGACTGCTCGCGCCGGAGCGGGTCACCGTGGATGAAGCGTTTTTCGAGCAACGCATTCGCGCCGCATTGAAGGTGAGGGAAACGCATTTGCCGGAAGCCACTTGCTTCCGAGTGGTCAATGCCGAGAGCGATTTTCTCAGCGGACTGATCGTGGACAAATACGAGGATGTGCTGGTGCTGCAAACGTCGTCGCTGGGCATGGACCAGCGTAAACCGATGGTGGTCGCCGCTCTCCAAAAGATCTTTGCGCCGCGCGCCTTGGTTGAGCGCAACGACATCTCTTCGCGGAAATTCGAAGGTCTGCCCGACGCTAACGGCGTCATTGCGGGAGAATTCGACGGCAAACTGGCGGTCAAGCTGAACGGATTGCAGTTTGAAGTGGACCTGCTGGGCGGCCAAAAGACCGGGCTGTATCTGGACCAGCACGTCAACTATCAACGCGTCGCTGACCTGATCGCGCGCATCCCGAAAGCGCAGGTGCTGGATTGCTTCACTTTTCTCGGTGGCTTCGCGCTGCACGCGGCGCGGGCCGGCGCGGCGCACGTCCACGGGATTGACCAGAGCGAACAGGCAGTCGCCACCGCCGCCCGCAACGCTGCCGCCAACGGTTTGTCGGAGCCATGTTCGTTCGAGGCCGCGAACGTTTTCGACTGGTTGAAAGCCCAGACCGCGACGAAGCGGCACGAGAAAGTCGTTCCGCGCTTTGATTGCATTGTCCTCGACCCGCCTTCATTCACGCGCCATCGCGCTGCGGTGCCGGACGCGCTGCGCGGTTACAAGGAGATTCACCTGCGCGCGCTCAAGCTGCTCAAGCCCAACGGCACGCTGGCGACGTTTTGCTGTTCGCACCATGTGGATGCGGCGATGTTTCAGGAGGTGATCCTCGCGGCGGCGTTCGATGCCCGACGCATCCTCCGTCGCGTTGAGACCTACAGCCAGTCGCCGACCATCCGATCATCCCGGTCATTGCGGAAACGGGGTATTTGAAAGGCTTCGCGTTTGAAGTAGCGCGTTGACGCTTTTCAAATTTGCAGCAGCTCCCGCTGCCAGCTCATCAACTCGGCCTGGTGTGTGTCCCAGTCTCTCGCGAGCGCACCCAGCGTGGCGCGGCTGGCAATCAAGGTCGGGTCGATCCCCAGTTCAGCGGCGCGATGGTCGCGTCTCTGGCGCAGGACATCGTAGCGACGTTTTTCCGCGGCGCTCGGCCGCTGGCCGGAAGAACGATGGCGCTGCGGCCACTGCGAGGCGGGCAACTGTGAAGCGCGCTCAACACCCGCCAGCACTCCTTCCCGTCGGCGCGAGGGAAGGCCGGGCGGCAGGAGCGGCGAAACAGTTTTCCCTTGCGCCGCGGCGTCCGCCAGCGCGATGAGCGTCTCATGGCGCAGGATGAAGTACGGCGGCTTGTTCGCCTCCATCGCCTCACCATCGCGCCAGTTCCAAAGTTCGCGCAGGACCGCCAGACCGCGGCGGTCGAGTTTGTCCGCCCCTTTGACGCGCCAGACCTGGTCAGGGTCCGTCACTCGTAATTCGGCGCACTCTCGCACCAGCCGCGCGCAACTTTCCTGGTGCCAGCTCAACCGCCCTTTTTCTTCCAGTCGGGCCTTGAGCAGAGCGGACAGCGGCTGTAGATAACGAGTGTCGTTGCGGGCGTAATTGATCATCCGTTCTGTCAGCGGGCGGCGCGCCCAGTCAGCGGTCTGTGGTCCTTTCTCCAACTGGACTCCCAATAGTTTTTCCACGAGGTGCGTCAGACCGAATTCGGTGAATCCAAGCAGACGCGCTGCCAGCATGGTGTCGAACACCGGCTTTGGCACAAAGGCGTAAGCGCGTCGCAACAAACGCAGGTCGTAGTCCGCGCCGTGCAAAATCAGTTCCCGTCCTCGCAACACATCCAGGAACGCGGAGAGGTCCAACGCCGCGAGCGTGTCGATCAGTTCATCTGCCCCGGGCAGACTGATCTGGATGAGACAGAGCTTTTCCGGATACGCGTGCAGACTGTCGGCTTCGGTATCGAGCGCCAGCCAGTCCGCCGCCTGAACACGCGGCAGCAAACCGGCGAGCTTTTCATCGCTGTCAATCACACGCCAAGTAAAGCGTGAGTCCGAAACAGAACGAAAGTTGATTGTGAACTTCCCAATCTTAATCGTAATCTTACTCTTAATCTCCAAGAACCTAAGCCGAGCAAGATTACGATTAGGATTAAGATTAGGAGCCTGCCAGGGCGGTCCCGCTGCCGGGCTTAATTCAATGGCAGTGCACCCCGTCCCTCTCCCCCTCCGAGGGGGGAGAGGGTGCTCGAAGGGCGGGTGAGGGGGATGTTCATGGCTCCGATGAGCGGTTGGAAAACCGTGGGAGCTTCCCATGAACCGGGTGGGGCGAGACTCCGTCGAGCCCTGATCTTTGATGGATAAAATTAGGGCTCGCCGGAGTCTCGCCGCACCGTTCATGGCCCCAACTCACGTCAAATCTTTTGAGGTGTTCCCTCTCCATGAACCGAGCAGGCTGCGCAGACCCGCGGTCCGGACCGCGCCTCTGTGAGGCGCAGCGGTTCATGGTCCCAATGCGTTCCCGACGAGGCTTGACTCGCGCATTCAAAACGAGATTGAATCTGCCAACGCCGACCGCTGTTACGCACATGAACCTGACCACGGCCTTTGCGGCATCCGCGGAACAAAACGCAAGTAAGACGGCTGTTTTCTGGGGTGACTCCGAGTATTCGTACGAAAGACTGCGGACACAATCCTGCTGGCTGGCTGTCCGCCTGCACGAGGATTTCGGCGTGCGCCCGCACGACCGCGTCGGCCTCTGGCTGAAAAATTGCCCCGAATTCATCAGCGCGATTTTTGGCGTGCTGCAAGCCTGCGGTGTCGTCGTGCCCATCAATAATTTTCTGAAGCCGGCTGAAGTGACTTACATCCTGTCGGACGCCGGTGCGAACGTGCTGATCGCCGAAGCGGTCACAGGGGACGAGCAGGCTCAACTGGCCGCGCAGTTGCCTGAGCTGAAATTCTTGAAAATCGAGGAACTCGCCGACGCGCCGGCATTGCCACCGATCGAACCAGCTTCGGCCAACTGCACAGAGTCTGATCTCGCTTTCATCATTTATACGTCCGGCACGACCGGCAGGCCCAAAGGCGCCATGCTTTCGCACGGCAACCTGCTCTGCAACGTGGCGAGTTGCCGCCAGGTGTTGGAAGCAGTCGCT
>QHPA01000374.1 GCA_003218935.1 Verrucomicrobiota bacterium | reverse complement strand
GGGTCGCCTGGTGCAATGGCTGTATCCGCGCACGCCTGTTTACACCTGGACCGTGCCGGGCCTTTGGTACGACATCGGGTCGAAGGAGACCCTGGAGGAAGCGAATCGCATCTTCGCCAGACGCTAAGTCGAAATCCGAATGTCAAATGGCGGTTCGGGTTTCGGATTTGGAATCGTTTGCCTTGCGCGCTTCGACGCCTGCGCTAACCTCGCCATCATGAAGCCCGGCGAGCCCGACCAGACACAACGACGTGTGGCGATTTACTTTGTCGTGATGCCGGCCGTCATTCTGGCACCGCTGTTTTTTGCCTTCTGGTTGTGGTGGCGGTCGTCTCCGGGCGGCGACGAGTTCGCCCGTTTGATGAATACGGGCAAGGGTTATTACGAACAAGGCGAAGCAGCCAAAGCGGTCGAAGCGTTTCAAAAAGCGGTTTCGCTTCAGCCGACTCATCCCGACGCGTTGTTGAATCTCGCCAACGCCTGTTTGCTCGCGGACCAAAGCGGCCGTGCCATCCAATTCGCGCAGCAGGTATTGAGCATGGAGGCCAATTCCGCTGCGGCCTGTTACATCGCCGGTTGCGCGAATATGCGCCTCCGGAAATTCGAGGAAGCGGTCAAGTTCATCCAGCAAGCCAAGGACCTTGATCCAAAAGTCAATGCCGTCAGCCTCCAGCTTGGCCGCGCCCAGATGGAGCTGGGGCATTACGAGGACGCCGTGCGGGAGTTTTCCGAAATCATCCAGTTTGCGCCGGACTATCCGTCGGCGAATTTTTTCCTCGGTCAGGCGCTGTTGCGGTTGGGAAGGCAGGAGGAAGCGAAGCAGGCCTTGGAACGCCACCAGCAACTCATCACCGGCCAGCCCAACCCGCCCGCCGACGCCGCCACGTTTGAACGTTGCGTTTACACGCAAATGCGCGTTCCGTTTCGGTTGGAGCAGCCCGACCGTCGCGGCGTGAAGGTCGTCTTCACTGACGCGACGCAAACCGCTTTCGGCATCGCCAATAGAAATTTTCACGGCCCCATCGGCGTGCTTGACATCAACCATCGCGGCGCGAACGACCTGTTCGTCGGCGAAGGCGACGGCGGTTTCCGCGTGCTGTTGAACACCAACGGGACGTTTCAGGCGCACGGCGAGCCGGTGCTCGGCAAACCCGGCGTGAAGTACACGCGCTGCCTCGTTGGCGACGTGAACAACGACCGGTATGAAGACGTCGTCGTGTTGAGCGATCAGGGACTGCGGCTTTTCAAGTTCGCCACCAATGGCGCCGCCAGCCGCGCGCAGTATTCGCGTGCTCCGCAACCTCGGTGGCAACGGCGGCAGTCCCTATTTCAAAGACATCACCCAAACTTCAGGTGTCCCAGCTTCCCTCACAGGAGTCAGCCAGGTCGTCGTCGATGACTGGAACAACGACGACGTGCCCGATCTGTTCGTTGCCCGCGAAACCCAGCCATCGCTTCTGCTCACGAAACTGCGCGGCGGCGGACTGACGGACACGAATTCGCCGTCTGATTGGCCGAGTGGAAAAATCATTGCCACGGGCGATCTCAACAATGACCTGCGCACGGACGCGGTCATTGCCGCCGCCGATACCCTGACCTGCCTGTTCGGCGGACTGACCAATCGCTTCGAAATTCCGCTCGGCAACTTCCGTCTCAATGGTTTGTTGCTTGTCGATTACGACAACGATGGCTGGCTGGACATTTGCGCTTACGGCGGCGGCTTGCGCGTGTGGCGCAACCTCGGCGGCAATGCTGGTTTCCAGGAAATGACGAAGGATCTCCGCCTGGACCAGCTCGTCAAAGGCACGGTCGAATCAATTGTGGCAGCAGACTTTGACAATGACTGCGATACGGACTTGCTGCTCAGCGTCGCGGGTGAGGGGCTGCAACTGCTCCGCAACGACGGCGGCAACGCCAATCGACAACTGAAACTTCAACTCATCGGCAATCGTTCCAACGCCAGCGGAATCGGCGTGCGCGTCGAAGTCACCGCCGGCCACTGGCGGACCATCCGCACCGTGCAATCGCTCCCGATCGAATTCGGCGTCGGCAAACACACGCAACTCGATTCCATCAACGTGCACTGGTTTGACATGATGCTGCCCGTCACCGAGGCAAAAGTGGATCCGTGCGCGCCCCTGGCCTTGCTCGAACTGCAGTTCGACAAGACCGGTTCCTGCCCGTATCTCTATGCCTGGGACGGCAAACGCTTTCGTTTTGTCACAGACATCCTCAGCGCTTCGCCTGCCGGACTCCGTTTGACCGACGACCGATTCATCGACGCGGACAACGACGAGTTTGTTCGCGTGGGCGATGAATCGTTGTTCCAGCCGCGCGACGGCAATTACGTTCTGCAAGTCACCGAGGAACTGCGCGAAGTGCTTTACCTCGATGCGGCAGAACTGGTCGTCGTGGATCACCCTGCCGGAACGGAAGTTCACACGACCGGCAAGCTGTTGCCTGGTAAGCCGTTCCCGCCGCACGAGATCATCACGCTCCACGACCAGCATCCCTTGAAACAGGCGGTCCGCAGCGACGGCCTGGACGTCACCGCCGCGTTGCACGAAGCCGACGGGAAATTGGTTTCACCCGTTCAGTTGCGCATCCCCCAACTGCGCGGTCTGGCCGAGCCGTGGAGCGTGACGCTCGATTTCGGCGCACTGCCGGTTGACCGTCCACTCGTGCTCACACTAACGGGCTGGCTACGTTACGGTGGCGGCATGGCCAACGTGGCTGCCTCGCAGAATCCCGATTTGCCGTTTCCTTTTCCGACGTTGGAAGTCGAGACGGAGAAAAACGGCTGGAAGCCGGTTAACGTTGTGGTTGGAGCGCCCGCAGGAAACACGAAAACCATCCTGGTCGATTTAACCGGCAAATTGCCAGGTGGCAGCCGACGATTGCGGTTGAGCACCGCGTTTGAAATTCACTGGGACCGGCTCGCGTTGTTCGAGCGGCTGGCAGGTGCCGACACAAGGATCGCGCGGCTGGTTCCGGACCTGGCCGACCTGCACTGGCGCGGCTTCAGTGAAAATGAAAACCTGCCGTCGTATTTTCCAATCACGCCGAATTACGAAAAGGTCTGCCGGAATCCCCGCTGGCGCATCACGCCGATGGGATGGTGCACGCGCTACGGCGAGGCGCGGCCGTTGGTCGAACGACGCGACGACGCGCTGGTCTTGATGAACGGCGGCGATGAACTGACACTCAAGTTCGCCGCGGACCATCTGCCGCCGAAGCGCGACGGTGTGGTGCGCGACTTTTTCCTTTATTCATCGGGCTGGGACAAGGACGCCGATTTCCATTGCGAAAAAGGCTGGTTGGTGGAGCCCATCCCGTGGCACGGCATGGACGACCAGCTTTACGGCAAACAGCAGCGCCCCCTCATCGACGGTGACTGGTGGATGAAGAAATACAACACGCGCTGGGTCGGCCCGCTGACTCTGAAACGTTAGCACCCCAAGGGGTCAGTCCCGGCTATTTGTCAGTTTCGACTTGATATCCGGTCTGCCGGATCGGATTCTGTCGCACGGTATGGCGCGCAAGCTTCGGATTCAGCCTCTCACCACTGCCGCAGTCGATAGAGTCCTACAGCATTCGTCTGCGACGCACCGAAGTCAATCCAGCCCAGGTCAGGGACAATCGAGCTGGTGGGAAGGAATGGCCCCGTGACACGCACCGCTTTTTCCACTTGAGACACTCGTCCCGATCCGCTCCACCCAACCGAGATGTCGCCGGACGGTGACGCGCGTTTGATCGAAACGATTCGCGGCGCAGGTGGCGGCGGAAGTGCGTCGGTGACGATGTAAAGCGCGTCCAATCCGAAATCGGACAGGTCTTCAACCGGCGCGAAGGCGGAAGTGAGTTCCAGGTTAAGAAACACAACGAAACCCTGGTCGCTGAGCAGGTCGCCGGGTTGAATCGGTCCGAGCTGGGTGTCGGTGAAACCTTCCTCGGTCGAGAACCAAATCTCGCCGCCCGGCCAGACATACAGCGCGTCCAGACCGTAATCGTGGTCGATGACCCTGGGACGAAAACGCGAAAGCAGTTGTTGATGGCTTTTGACCAGCCGTCCCTGGTCGGAAAGAATGTCGCCGCGGAACAGCATTCCGATTTGCGGCGAAACCAGGTTCGTGGTGATGGAAAAGTAAATTTCTCCGTTGGTCATGATCTGCACGGCATCGAGGCCGTAATCAAGGCTGGCGTCCACGGGCTTGAATGCAGCAAGCAGTTCCTGGTTTCGCTTCACGATGCCGTGGCGATCCGAAAGCAGGTCGCCATGGTGGATGGGTCCTAACGTTTCGCTGAACACGTCCTCGTTGAGCGAGAAGAGAATCTCACCGCCCCGCGCGATGTCCACTGCGTCAATGCCGATTTCAGGAATGCCAGGCATGATGCCGAGTTGGCCCAGCAATTCGCCGTTGGGCCGGACCGTTCGCCCGCTGTCCGAAAGGAAATCTCCGGAGCTGATGCGATTTGTCGGGCTTTGCCACTTTGACGCGGTCAGACCGCTGGCCGTCGAAAACCAGATCTCGCGCAACGGCGCCGCCAACAAGTCCAGTTTATAGACCTGAGTGAGCGTTGCTTGTTGTGTTTCG
>QHPA01000373.1 GCA_003218935.1 Verrucomicrobiota bacterium | reverse complement strand
CTCGAAGAAAGAGCCAACGTCTGCGGTTCTTCAACATCCGTGTTCACCAACACCAGCACAGCGTCTTCGCCGTCGGCGGAGACGCGTTGCAAAGCGAACACGGGCGAATCAAGAGGACTTAATCGCGTCAGCGTCACGCCGTCGAAGAAGCAGGGATGTCCGGCGAGCAATTGGTTCAACCGCGCCAGATCGGGAACGATATTTGCCTTCTTGCCCCACGCTAGACCGGCGCAGCCGTGCACCAGAATTCTTTCGGTGGCGAGCCATTCCACGCCGCAGGTGAAACCGAAAGCTCCGTTGAGGCTGGCGAGCGCGCTGAGCCGGTTGCGCAGCAGCGACCACGCGCGGTTTTTTTTCGCGAGCCGATCGTTGTCGTGCGTTTCGCTGTAATGCGCCAGCACCCCGACGCGCCGGCTTTGTTTGTGCGCGTGATCGAGATAGCCGGCGACCTGGGGCCCGGAAATTTCCTGGAACAACTCGGAGTAGGCCCATTGCATCCCGCCTTCGGTCAGCAATGTTTCTGTTTCCTTCCAGCCACCTCCGAGACCTTCGAGCAGGAAGAGTGTTTCGGGAAATTCTTCGCGCACGCGTGCAGTGATGTATTGCCACACCGGCATCGGCACTTTGTAACCGGCGTCACAACGGAAACCATCCACACCGCGCCGGCACCAGGTGAGAAAGGCTTCGGCCAGGTGGTCCCAAAGCTCCGTTTCGCGGGTGTTCAATTCCACCAGGTCCTCCCACGTCACGCCCCAGGCGCCCGGACTGAGAAACGCGCCGTCCGGGCCGCGCGGAAACCATTCCGGGTGCCGTTCGTGCAGCATAGAACTCCAGCCGGTGTGATTGATGACCAGATCGAGAAAGAGTCGCGCGCCGTGCGCATGGACCGCGCAAGCCAGTTCGCGGAACTGTTCGACGCCGGTCGTGCGCCGGTCGAAGTCAATGAGCGCCGGATCAATCGCGGTTAAATCCAGGCCGGCGTAGGGACTGCCGAACCGGCCGAAACGCGCGTAAGTCGCCGGCGTTGGATTGACCGGCAACAGATGCAGAATGCGGCAGCCGAGCGTGTCGAGAATATGCGGCAGTTCTTTGATGAGGTCGCGCAGTTTGCCCGAAGGCGGAATGACCGCGTAGCCCTGCTTGTCCAACGGCTTCAACTGCGCGTCGAGCTGCCGCTCCGCGGTCGTGACGGTGTTCTTTGTCTCGCCGAACAATCGTGTGAACGCGCAGTAAATCGTGTTGGCCGTGCGGTAGCTGTCGGGATGGACCGAGAGGCCGGCGTCCAGTCCTTCCGGCCAGAGCTGCCACCCCTTTTCATCCACCGCGTAAGCCTTGGCTTTGAAATAACCGACCTCGGCCAGTGTCAATTCGACGAACCATTCATCGTTTTCACGCCGCATCGGGATGTCGCGCCACGACGCGCCGGTCATCGGTCTTTCGCCGCCGCGCGAGTTGATGATCTCGCGACGCAGGACCGCGCCGCGACCGAGATTGGTCCGGAGCAGTGCGCGATAATTCTCCGGCAACGGTACGCTGTCCACGGTGCGCAGTGTGAATCGCACGCGGTCGCCGAGGAAACGCAGCAGGCGTTCGCCGGTCGGCGGAACCATTTCCAATTTGAGCGGTGGCGCAGCCATGCCATCAATCCAGTTCGGTCGTTAGGATTGGCGAGCAACCGCGAGAATGCAATTCTGGAGGTGAATTCTCCCGTGACGCTGCAACTCGGCGACAAATCAGTGTTTGAGTGCGTCTCTGATGGCTGGAGTGTCCACTACTTTCAAGGCATCAGCCTGCAGCTCCTGAGCAAGGGTTCGGTCACCCGTCCTGTTGAGCACCGTGAGCAAACGAAGGATTATCGTTACGCCGCAAACAACTCCTTCATCTGCTTCAACAGCCTCGGCACCGCCGTCCACGGGTCTTCTTTCGATTCGTATTCGAGGGCGACGTAGCCCTGGTAATCGGCGTCGCGCAGGATTTTGACCAGGCGCGGCAGGTCGGCCGGTTCCACGGCTTTGCCGCGCGGCTGCACCTCGCCTTTCATCTGCACGTTCACGGCGTAGGGCGCGATCTTCACCAGGTCGGCGTAGGGATCGTCCGTGCGGAAATTCCCGGTGTCGAGATTGATGCCGAGCCAAGGGCTTTTGACCGCGCGGACGATTTCCAGAATTTCCTCCGCGGTGGACACGATGCCGCCGTGGTTTTCCAGGCCGAGAAAAATTCCTTTGCCGCCGGCGTACTCGCAGCATTCCTCGATGGCCGGAATGCAGAGATGCTTCGCCTCCTCAGGCGACATGCCGGGGCGCGCGGCGCCGGCGAAGATGCGGATGTGCGGCGCGCCCATGATCGCGGCGTAGTCGATCCATTTCTTTGTGTTCGCGATTTCCTGGTCGCGCTCCGGGCCGGCGGGGAACGTAAAGGTGTTGCCGACCGCGGTGCCGCTGATCTCGATGCCGCGCAAGAAGGCGTGCCGTTTGATCCGGATCAGGAAGTCCTGATCAAGGGTCGGCGGGAAATAATAACTCGTCAGTTCAGTGCCCTGGCAGCCGTGCTCGGCGCAGTAGTCGATGAATTGGAAGAGGTCGATCTGTTTGGTTGGGTCGGGCTTGGCGTCGCGCTTGTGATTGGCGTCTTTGAAATATTCTCGGAACGAGTAACCCGCGAGACTGAGCAGCAGGCGCGGCGCGCCGGCGCGTTTGATTGGTTCAACCGCCATGACAGAACCGGTATCGAGCAAGCCGAGTCCAGCCAGTGCGAAACTGGTTTGCACGGTGCTTTTCAGAAATTTTCTTCGCGTGGTGGTTTGCATGAGGCCAGTAATACAGGCACCGCGAGCTTTTGCCAGTCCAACTTTTGTTCAACCACGAATGCACACGAATGATCACAAATAGAAGAGAGACGCGAATTTCACTGATTTTCACCAATTGAATTCGAGTTAATTCGAGAAATTCGTG
>QHPA01000001.1 GCA_003218935.1 Verrucomicrobiota bacterium | reverse complement strand
TTCTGCGCAGACACATTCTATGGTGCGCGATCTACACGCACGCGGTAAAAACCTCGCTGACTGGCGCCCGCCTGCATTGTCACAGTTGCTGTTTGTCCGCTGCCCACGATCGCGCCCCCGTAGTTTGTCCAACTGCCGACCGATATGTTTGCGGAGGCTTCGGCGTCATAGACGAAGCCTGCTTGCGCCACGAATCGGAATTGCGTCCCTGGTGCGAGTTCCAGCGTCGGCGCGGGGATTGGAATGTAGGATTCGAGAATGTTCATCGCCGGGAGATCCGTTGGGTTGACGAGGTTTGCTGGTTCGAGTGTGAACATATAGTTGCCCCACCACGGTCCGGCGGCCCACCAGGCCCAACCCAGCCACACGTCCGCATTGGCTTCAACGTGCGTGAGCAGGTTGCTGATCGCTTCATCGCCAATACCGGTTCCGACCGTGGAATTCGCGACCGCGAACTCGCCGAGGAAGCCTTTGCGGCTGTTGTTTCTCAGCCATTGCGTAAACCCGGCCAGGCGCTCCGCTCCGATGGTCGGGCTGACGATGTTCGTCGAACCGCCCGATCCGTTGCTATCCAGATATTGATGCACGTCGTAGGCGTAGTTGTTACCGGGGTCGACGATGTTGAGCATGGCCTGGGCGTTTGGCGTGCCGTACCAGTTCTGATCCCACGTCCAGGCGCCCGTCCACGCGTTGCCAGGCACGAGGATCAGATTGGTGGCGCGTGTGGTGCGGATCGCGGCGATGGAGGCATTGGCGGCACAGACCCATTGTTCCGTCGGCATGCTGTTCGGTTCGTTCACGAGATTGAAAATCACGCAACCGTTGGTCCGGTAAACGTCGGCGACGCGGAACCAGAAGTTGCTGAACACCGAATTGGGGACATCGCTTCCGACCAATCCCTGGCTGGAACTCTCGTAGTTGCCGGGGTCGGGGTAGTAGCGCGCGAAATTGTGCGGGTCGAGAATCACGGTCACGCCCTTGGCTGTCGTCGCGGAGACGAACGCGTTCAGCCGATTGAATTCTGCGGTGTTGAAGCTTGCATTGGCGGTTTGCTGCAATCGTTCCCAGCGGAACGGCAGGCGAATTACGTTCATACCCTTGCTTCTGAAGTAATCCACTTCGGCCTGCGTCGGGTAAGTGTAGTGCGTGTTGTAAACCCCCGGCAACGAGGTCTGGCCGAATTCGGCCCCGGCCAGGTTAACACCGGTGTAACGAAGCGCAGCGGCTGAAACGGAGAGTGACGTCACGAATATCGGAAGCGTCAGCCAGAACAGGCGAATGGTTGTTTTGTTGCGCATTGTCGGCACTCACTGCCATCAACGGGCGATAGTTAGCATGCGGTTCATCGGCGTGAAATCCCAAATGTGATGGGCCAACAGGGCGCCAACAGGTGGAACACGCGCGGAGTGTGCAGGTCCGGTCTAACCGGAGTGATTATCGCTCTTCGACTCAGCGGCCTTGAGACCGAAGCGTTCAGCGGCGGCCAGTGCATTGGCGATGCTGGGTTCTTCCTGATCCTCAGAGGGTGGCGCCGGGCACTTGCTAAATGTTACCGTTGCTGTGGACCCGGCCAGTGACGGTCATGTTCGGTCCGGGCTCAACTTCCAGGTCCACATTGTAGAAAATGGCAACCTGGAACACCGGGATGGAGGATGGTCTCTCAACCCGAAAGAATTGATGAGCGTTCGTCACTGGAACCGTGACTGTCATCTCGTCTCCGACCACATTTTACGAAAAAGACATGGCAGTCCACATGCCGGACGCAGGCAAATCGCCAGCCGTTTCCAACACAAAGTCGAAAGGTGAAATTGGCCAGGACGCTGTGACGTTATTATTGGAACCAGCGATCTTGAGCTCGGGGCTTTAAATCTGGGTGCCGGTGATTTTTACCCGTCATGGAGCGGGCTTCAATCAGCTCTCAACTCAAAACGCGGATTCGAGAGGCCAAGACGAGGGCCGCGGCGCTGTCAGTACCGCTGTTCGCGCCAATCATCCACGGTCATCCGCCGGGTGTTCTTCCAACCGACATGGCCATCAAAGAACATAAGGTTGCAGCCCAGCCCATGCCTCGTGGCCGCTACTCGGCGTTCGCCGCTTAAGACCCGGCCTCCAGACGTGTAAGGCAGATGACTGGCACTCCAGACGTCATTCAGATCGATCGAGCCGATAACGTTTGTGACAGTGAAGATCGGACGCCACGAGCCGCTCTCGTTGTCGGCAAAATAGATCGTCTCGACGGGTTGCTGGACCCTGTTCACGCTCGTAGGGCCAACCACTTCTGAGCCGGTCATGTCCCTGGGACTGCTGAACTGCCAGGAGTTGACGACATAACAGATCACCTGTCTTTTGTCCGGATAGCTTGGACAGGTGTAAACCTTGACTCTTGCGTATTGGTCTCTTATCGCGCTGGCACCCCCAAGGGCCGGGATGTACAACTGCCACCAATGCGGCGCGTTGCCGCGGGGAATAAGCCCCTTGTTATCATCTGCGTACATGATCATCGCCAGGCCCATTTGCTTCAGATTGTTGTAGCAGTACGCCTTCTTCGCCTTTTCCTTCGCTTTGCTTAGCGCGGGCAACAGCAACCCTGCCAGGATGGCGATGATCGCGATCACGACCAGGAGTTCAATCAACGTGAATCCTCGCAACGGGTAACGTTTAGATCGGTTCAACATGTTCGCGATGCCTGTGCTGGATGTGGCGCGTATTTTGACGAGGCTTTGCTCTAACGCAATCCCTTTCCTGCCACGCGGACCTTTTCGGGAGGTCAACCGGATGAGCGAACCTGGTGGCCCTCCAGGCTGCTTCTCGTTCAGAAAACGATTGTCGCCTAAAACGAATCCCGGCAATCTTCCGGCTCCTTATGCAGCAGGTCAATCTGGGCATCATCGGCGGCGGCACCGTTGGCGGAGGCGTGTTTCAGGCCATTCAACGGAATGGCGCGCTGATTTCTTCGCGCCTCGGAGTCAGGTTGCATGTCGCCAAAATGGCCGTGCGCAATATCCACAAGCCGCGTCCGGTCAAAATTCCGGCCGCGCTCCTGACCACGGACTGGGCGGGCGTCGTCAACGACCCTCAGGTTACTCTCATCGTGGAATTGATAGGCGGCACCACCACGGCGCGCGAGCTGGTGCTGAACGCATTGAAGCTCGGCAAACCGGTCGTCACGGCCAATAAAGCGTTGCTCTCCGCGCACGGCGAGGAGTTGTTCGAAGCCGCGCAGAATTCCCGCACCAATCTTTATTACGAAGCGAGCGTTGCCGGCGGCATTCCGATCATCAAAGTCCTGCGCGAAGGATTGATCGGCAACCGCATCACCCGCCTCTACGGCATCGTCAACGGCACTTGCAATTACATCCTCACGCGGATGAAAGCCGAAGGAGCGGATTTCGCCGACGTTCTGGCCCAGGCGCAGCGACTCGGCTATGCCGAAGCGCAACCCTCCCTGGACATCGATGGTCACGACGCTGCGCACAAAATTGGCATCCTCGCTTCGCTCGCGCACGGTTTCTGGGTCGGGCCGAAACAGATTTACGTGGAAGGCATCCGTAACATCACCCGGCTCGACGTTCAATTTGCGCAGCAGCTGGGCTACACCATCAAGCTGCTGGGCATCGTCAAAAAGGCCGGACCGGTTGCCGGAGCGAGGCGAAAACCGAACGGCTATGCGCCAGTGCAGGTTTCCGTTTACCCCACCCTCGTGCCCAACGCGCACGTGCTGGCCAGCGTGAACGACGTTTTCAACGCCATCTACGTGCGCGGCGATGTGGTCGGCGACACGCTTTATTACGGCCGTGGCGCGGGACAGGATGCGACAGCCAGCGCCGTGTTGAGCGATCTTGCCGACGCGGCACTCGACCTCAAATGCGGCACCAAAAGCCGTATTCCTCCGTTCGTGCCGCACGAACGCGAGGGCGCGGTATTGCCGATCGATGAGGTCGTGGCCCGCTACTACGTGCGGCTCAACGTCATTGACAAGCCGGGTACACTCGCCAAAATCGCCGCCATTTTCGGCCGCTCGAAGATTGGCATTTCCTCAGTCATCCAACCGGAAGGTCATGAGGGAGAAAGCGTGCCGTTGATATTAATGATCCACGACGCGACGAACGCGGCCATCACCAGGGCATTGGCAACAATCGGCGCGTTGTCCGTTGTCAAAGCGCCGCCGGCCATGATCCGGGTGGAAAATTTTGAGTAACCACGAATGGACACAAATGGACACGAATTATTTCGTCAGGCCGGCTTCAGACCTCGCTTCAGCAGGTTGAACGAAGCGCTGGCAGCAGGGAAAAGCCGTCCCAACGGCGGTCGTTGACTTTCATGGACCCTCAACTCTCAACCCTCAACCTTCAACGCTCCGGCCGGCCAGGTGTCATCGCCCGTTATGCCCGCTATCTCCCGGTCTCCGACGCCACGCCGGTGGTCACGCTCAACGAAGGCGACACACCGCTCATTCGCGCCGACAATCTGGTGGCGGCCATCGGCGGGGAGTTCGAGTTGTGGTTGAAATACGAGGGACTGAACCCGACCTGCTCGTTCAAAGACCGCGGCATGACCGTGGCCGTTTCCAAGGCGAAGGAACGCGACGCGCAGGCCGTGATCTGCGCGAGCACGGGCAACACTTCGGCGTCCGCTGCGGCCTACGCCGCGCGCGCGCAGATGAAATGCGTCGTGCTCCTGCCGCACGGCAATATTGCGCTCGGCAAACTCGCTCAGGCGTTGATGTACGGCGCGACGACCATCGCGGTGGAGGGCAACTTCGACGACGCCCTGCGCATCGTCCGCGAACTGGGGGAGACCGGAAAAGTGGAAGTGGTCAACAGCGTCAACCCGGATCGGATCGAGGGACAAAAAACCGCCGCGTTTGAAATCTGCGACCAACTGGGCCGCGCGCCGGACTTTCATTTTCTTCCGGTGGGCAACGCCGGCAATATCACCGCTTACTGGAAAGGGTTTAAGGAATATTTTTCGGTCGGACAGTCCAAAGGTCTGCCGCGAATGTTCGGCTGGCAGGCGGCCGGCGCCGCGCCAATCGTTGACGGGCACCCGATTGAAGAGCCGAATACGGTAGCCTCGGCCATCCGCATCGGCAACCCCGCGAGTTGGCACGCTGCCGTGGCCGCGAACAAGGAATCGAACGGCCGCATCGACAAGGTCACCGACGACGAGATTCTGGCCGCCTACAGGTTGGTCGCGCGGACGGAAGGGATTTTTGCGGAGCCTGCCTCGTGCGCGCCGCTGGCCGGCTTGATCAAATGCGTGAAAGCCAAAGCCATTCCGAAGGGCAGCGTGATCACGGCCACGATGACCGGCCACGGCTTGAAGGACCCCGACAACGCGATTAAAACCGCGGGGGTTGAACCGGTGGTCGTGGAAGCGAAAAAGGAAGCGGTGATGAAGGTGATCGGATTGTGACCTTGCATTGTTTGTCTGCTAATGAGGCGAATTTTCGTTACTAAAGTGACCGCCGACAAAAACCTCCGATCAACGTCGCGGGCGGAAACTCCCCTCACCCGGCTAAAGCCACCCTCTCCCCTCATCCGATGAGGGGAGAGGGAAGGGTGAGGGGAGCTTTTGCGCACTCGACATTCGCGTGCATTTCGGAAATTTCTTGTTGGCGATTGCTCTGGAATTTTGCCTCGATTCGCCAGAGTTGCGGATAATCCAAAAAAGCATGGCCCTCATAGTTCAGAAATACGGCGGCACTTCGGTCGGCAACACCGGGCGAATCAAAAATGTCGCGGCGCGCGTCGCGACGTATCGCGGCAAAGGCGACCAGATCGTCGTGGTCGTCTCGGCGATGAGCGGCGTGACGGACAATCTCATCACGCTGGCCAGGGAGATCATGCCGCTGCCCAGCGAGCGCGAGATGGACGTGCTCCTGGCCACCGGCGAACAAACCACGATTGCGCTCACTGCCATGGCCTTGCACGCGCTCGGCGTGAAGGCGGTTTCGCTCACCGGTTCGCAGGCTGGCATCCTGACTGACGGCGTTCACACCAAGGCCAAGATTCAAAACATCACGCCCAAGGAGATTCATCGGCACCTCGACGACGGCAACGTGGTCATCGTCGCCGGTTTCCAGGGTGAAACACCCGATGGCCAGATTACCACGCTCGGCCGCGGCGGCTCGGACCTGACCGCGATCGCGCTGGCATCGGCATTGAAGGCCGACCTTTGCCAGATTTACACCGACGTGGACGGCGTCTATACCGCCGACCCGCGCATCGTGCCCGGCGCGCGCAAGCTCGATGAAATTTCCTACGATGAAATGCTCGAACTCGCCAGTCTCGGCGCGAGAGTGATGCAGTCGCGTTCGGTCGAGTTCGCCAAGAAATTCGGAGTCGTTTTTGAAGTCCGCTCCAGTCTGAATGACAACCCAGGAACCATTGTGAAAGAAGAAACCCGAAACATGGAGGACGTCGTCATTCGCGGCGTGTCGCTCGACAAAAACCAGGCCAAAGTCACGCTCGTGGCCGTGCCGGACAAACCCGGTGTCGCCGCCAGGATTTTCAAGACGCTCGGCGACGCTGCCATCAATGTGGATATGATCGTGCAAAACGTCAGTCACGGCGCCGGCGCGCCCGCGACCGACCTTTCGTTCACCGTGGAAAAGGCCGATCTGCTCAAAGCGCAGAAAGTCATCGAAGGCCTGAAAAAAGAGGTCCGTTTCGGCGAAGTCATTGCCACGGACAAAATCGGCAAACTCAGCATCGTGGGCGTGGGGATGAAAAGCCATTCCGGCGTGGCCGGCAAAATGTTCGAAACACTGGCGCAGGAAGGCGTGAACATCGAAATGATTTCCACCAGCGAAATCAAAATCTCCGTGGTGATTGACCTGGCCAGGGCCGAGCAGGCGATGAAGGCTGTGCACGAGACGTTCCTCGGACCGTAACCCACTGCGGCCATTGTCCTGACTGGCAAGTCGCCCAACTCCCGCCGCGAGACTGAAAGCCTGCTCTACGTTCCGGTCCATGCAAAGCTTCAACCCCAATCTTGTGCGCGCATTGGGGCCATGAACCGTAGCCGCCGACGTCAGTCGGCGCTGAACCGCTTCAGAGTGCGCGGACTGACGTCCGCGGCTACGTGGTTGATGGAGTGCCCGGACGCCATTTTTGGCGCGCATTGGACCATGAACCCTCGGCGTAGCGGCGGCTCGGCAGAGCGCCGCAATTCGTGGAGCCACAGCCAGCGGCGCTCTGCCGAGACGCCGCTACGGGGAAACGATTTGTGGCAACCGGCCGATTCCGCCGTTCACTGAGCCGGCGACAGGGACTTCAGGTAGCGGTAAAGGTCGGCGAGGTCCTCCGGCCTCAGACCGTTCAACAAGCCGGTGGGCATGAGCGATTGGTCCGTGGATTGGCGCGAAACGATCTCCTTGTCGTCGAGTCGGACCGACGTGGTCGGGCCCGTCAGCGCGATCACGCCGTCCGCGGATTCAAATGCCACCAGCCCGGTGTAGGTCTGGCCGTCCCGCATCCGGAAAGCGACGCTGCGATAGAGCGGCGCGACGTCGCGACTGGGATAAATGATGGCGTCGAACAGGTCTTCCACCGAGAAGCGGCTGGCGACGCCGGCCAGGTTCGGGCCAAGCGAAGTCCAGCCGGTGTGGCAGGTTTGACATCCGCGCTCGCGAAAAATCTTCTCGCCGCGTCCCGTGTCACCCTTGTTCCAAGCGACCGATTTCAAAATCTGTTTCCATTTTTCCGGATCGTCGCCGCTGTCCGCGTCCCATTTGCCGGCCAACGCCGGATATTTTTTCGCGAACCGATCAAACACGGGCTGGTAAAAGCTTTTCAACTCCACCTTCTTTTCGTTCGACTCGCGGATCGAAAAGTTTTCGCCGGTTTGGCCGGCGAGCAAATCCAGTATCTCCGCGCGCAACTCGCCTTGCTTCGGTTCCGTCAGCGAGCGTCGCAGCAACCGCAGCAACGGCACGAGACCTTCTGGTGAAGGCTCCTTTGGCAACCGCGCCAGCGCCCCAAGACATTCCCGCACGACCTGCGGCTGGCTGGAGTCCAGACCGGCGAGGAATCTTTCCCGGTCCTCCCCGGCCGGCTCTTTTGTGAGCTGCAGCAGAACGGCGTCGCGCAAGCCGAGATTATCCCATTGCTGCCGCAACACCGGATAGACTTCGTCGGCCGGCAATGCGGACAACAGCTCAACCAATGCCCCCGACCAAACAAAGTTTGGATCGCTCTTCGTCGCCGCCAGAAACAGCCGCCCCGCGCGCGCGCGCTGCGTTGCATTGAAAGTCGAGGCGAGTTCGACATGGCCTGGCCGGGCAAAACCGCCGTGGGCCATCAGTTCGTCCGGCAATTGCGGAGCGTGTTTGACAAACTGCGCCACCAGCTCCGTCAGCCGCTCGGTCCACATCTGTTTGCTCCGGAGTTCCTGTCCTTGCAACTTGCGCTCCAGGCCGACGATCGTCCGCGCAACGCCGGCCACGACCTCCTTGCCAGGCGGCGCGCGCAGACGCGACAGAACAACCAGGTAATGGAAGTCCGCCGTCGGCGAACTGGTTTCCGTGATCTTGCCAATGACTTTGGACATCAGCTCCGGGTCATCGTCCTCCAGCATCGCCAGTAACCGGGCGGCTTCGGCGTCAAGCTGCGCGTCGCCGGACGGAAAGAGCGGCCGAACGGCTTGCAAAACCCGCGCCATCAACTCGTCGTGGCCTTTGAGGGAGCTCGCCGGTTCGTAGCCGGTGTAAACTTCGACCGAGGGACGGTTCAAATTCCAATCGCCGAGCGCGAGCATGACCAGACGGACAGCCTGGAGGCGGAGACCGTTGTCGGCTGTTTCGGCAAGTGCCGACAGGACAGACTCGACGGACTTGGTGTCAACCGGCGTTCCATGTTTTCGCCAGAGCGCGGCGAGCGCCGTGGTCAACTTTCCCTGCGTATGGAGGGCGTCCGGGTGGATTGAATTCCAACTGTTGTCCGGCAGAAGAGCGCCCAGCCGCGCGGCAGCCTGATGAACGCGTTTGTCGGGGCATTCAAAATTCGCCGCCAACAACTTTCCGGATGACTTTGCGTCCAGCGTTGCGCGCAGATCCATCAACGCATCCAGAGCGCAGCGACGAACGAACAGGTCCTTGTCCAATGCCAGAGGCGCCAACAGTCCCGTCGATTCACTTTGAGGAACACGGCCGATGGCCCAGGCGACACGGGCACGAATCGGGGCGGCCGGGTCGCTTGCCCCGCTTCGCGCAATGTTTACGGCCAAACCTTTGAACAATTCCGTCAACACTTCGATGGCGCGAACGCGTTCTTTGATCGATAAGGCCGCATTGGTGGCTGCCTGGGCGAACGGCGCCGGACCCAGTCTGCTCACGACCGGCATCCAGCGCGCTCGCGACCAGGCGTCGAGCGGTTGCGGCGCATCGAGCACTTCCGTCAAGTCAGAAGCGCGGGCAGCCGGCTCGCGTTTCTCCTCTCCGCGCGTTTTCGCGGACGCGCCGTCCGCGCTCTTTTTCCCGATGTATTCGATGTGATAAACCGCGCCGCGGGTTTTGCGTCCGCCAATCGAGATAAAGAGCGAACCGTCCGGCGCCACGACCACGTCTGTTGGCGCGAAACCGTGCGTGCCGATGGGTTCGAGAAAAATTTCCGGCTCTGTTTTGTAGCTGCTGCCGTCCGGTTGGAGCGGGAAAAAGTAAACCTTGCCGAAGGTCCAATCCAAAACGAACAGGCCGTCGCGATAGCGTTCCGGAAACTGGTTGTGCCGATAGCAGGTCACGCCTGTTGGCGAACCGCGTCCGACCGGCCAGAGAATATCAACTGTGTCCGCGTAATAATCGGGCCGGTTCCAGCTCCGTTCCCAGCCGTGCAATCGCCAGCCGTGATGACCGCCAAACGCGACGTGATAGAGCCGCGTCGGCGTGTACCAGGGCAGGAAGAAATCGCGCTCCACGTCGCTGTCGTAGGTGAAGACGTCGCCGAGCCAGTTGAAATCGAAGTCGTAAGGGTTGCGGAAACCGTGCGCGATGATTTCCGAATTTCTGCCATCCGGCGTCAGGCGCAACAGGCATCCCGCTTCCGGCTCGCGAATCGGCGAGTTCGGCAGCGTGACGTGCTGCTGATTGAAGCCGGTGT
Organism: Verrucomicrobiota bacterium; assembly: GCA_003218935.1. Taxonomy (GTDB): domain Bacteria; phylum Verrucomicrobiota; class Verrucomicrobiia; order Limisphaerales; family AV2; genus AV2. The sequence continues at coordinate 499 of QHPA01000001.1, read as the reverse complement.
CGTTGCCGCCGATCAGGTACCACCAGCCGTCCGGCCCTTTGCGCATCGCGTGACCGCCATGCTCGGTGAAATGGAGCGGAAAAAATTTCTCCGGCGGACCGTCCGCTTTGCCATCGCCATCGCGATCGTGATAACACGAAAACCAGCCGTCACCGGCGAAGTAGAGATCGTTCCCGTCAAAGCACATTCCCATCCCGCCGGTTTTCGTCTCGGCGAACAAAGTCGCCTTGTCCGCTCGGCCGTCGCCGTCGGTGTCCTCAAGAACCCTGATCCAGCCTGGACTGGTGACCACGACGCGCCCGCGCGAATCGAGCGTCATCGCGTAGATGTCATTGGCCAAATCAGAATCCGAGTAAAGCGTGACGCGAAACCCCGGCGCGAGGCGGAGGCCGAGTTCCTCCACCGGGACCAGTTCCGCTGCCTGGGCCGAGAACGAAAACAAAAGACAAGCGATGAAGGAAAGTCTCTTTGATAGGTTGCCCCTGACGACTTGAGAGTG
>QHPA01000413.1 GCA_003218935.1 Verrucomicrobiota bacterium | reverse complement strand
AAACCATACCATATACAAATTGAGTATGAAAACGCTCAGGTGCGACACGAGATAGTAAACGTAAGTTATTAGTGTGAAACAGTTAAGCCAATGTAGCTCAGCGGTAGAGCAACGGTTTCGTAAACCGTCGGTCGCCGGTTCAATCCCGGCCATTGGCTCCATTCTTAACTGTGAGTGCAGCAGAAGTTTAGGAGTCAGCGGGTCCGCAACGGACACCAAAACGGACACCAAATCTGGCAATCCGTGATATCCGGCGCAAGCGGTGATTAGCCGCCGCCTATGCGCTAACACTTCGGGATTGGCTTCTTTTATCTTCGCGGTTGCGTGAAAGACCGTATGAAAACACGTTACCGCTTATTTCGTCGCGGCAATCGAGGAGGTGCCCTTTATTGCGTGGACACGAAGACCGGCAAACGCGCCAGCCTGCAAACCAGCAATGAAGATGAAGCTCGGCAGATCATCGAAGCCAAGAACCAGGCCGAACGTCAGCCCGTGCTCAACCTGCAAATCGCAAAGGCGTATCTCGCGGGCACCGACTCCGGCATCAGCCAGCGCACCTGGCAACAGGCTCTTGAAGCGCTGACGGCGAGCAAACGCGGCGCGAATCAACGGCGCTGGCAGTGTGCCGCAAACGACAAGGCGTACGACCAGATCCGGCATCGAGTCATCATCGAAACCCAAGCTGATATTCTCTTGAAGGTGCTTCGAGAAGGCACGGTTTCCACGAATATTTATCTGCGGCGGTTGCACAACTTCTCTGTGGACATGAACTGGCTGCCGTGGCTGATCATTCCGAAACGGCAGTGGCCGGAAATCAAATTCAAGGAGAAGCGCGGCATCACCAGGGAAGAGCACCAGAAAATTGTGGCAGGCGAAAGCAACGCGGAGCTGCGGGACTATTATGAACTGCTCTGGCAGTTGGGCGGCTCACAAACTGACATGGCCTCACTGCGTGGGGAGGACATTGACTGGACAAACCATACCATCTCCTACGCCCGGATGAAAACAGGCAGCCAGGCGATGATCCGTTTTGGTGACTCCGTGGCGCAGATTCTCCAGCGCCGCCCCGCGACCGGGTACCTCTTCCCTCAAATCGTTCAATGGAAGGAATCCGATCGCGCAAAAGCGTTCATTCGCCGTCTGCGACTAGTTGGCGTCTCCGGGGTTTCGTTGCACAGCTACCGCTACGCATGGGCGGAGCGAGCCAGAACGTGCGGCTTTCCGGAACGGTTCGCGCAAGAGGCGCTTGGCCACGGAAGCAAAGCCGTTGCTCGCGCGTACGCGAAGAAAGCAAAGGTCCTGGTTCCGTGTTTGGAGGAATACGAACAGAAGGTTGTGCACCTGACGAATGTGCCCCGGACAGAGGATGGCAGGGAGCGCCAGGCCGTGAGCGCATGAAGAGGAGATCACCATGCACAACGACCCGGTTTATTTGCTGGAGCCAGTGTACCATTGGCTGGACGAACTAATCCACCAGGATGGCGATTACCTGTATATGGCCCTCGTGTATATATCGTTGCCACTCATCATTTGGATTTTGAGCGGAGGGTTGCGGCGGCGATTTCCGCAGCGGCGAAACATCGTGGCAGTTCCGATTATCGTGATACGGCCGAACCCCACACCGCCACCATTACCGCCTGACCATGAAGATTGCCATCGACCGCCAAACGATGGCGATTCTCAATCATTTGCTACATGACAACTGCATGCGCATAGACCGCGCCGCTAACCCCTTTTCAGTCGCTTTCTGGCAGGATGACTCCACCGTTGCCGGAACGCTTCTTGGCCGCGTCATTCTTGAGTTTCCATTTGTGACGGAGGGCATCGCTTGCTTTGGCCAACCATTTGGGATCATTTCGCAGTACTTCAATCTCGACGCTGGCAAAGTATTTGACCGTGCTGGCTGCCGGGTGTCCCAAAGGCTTCAGCAGACCGAGGCTGATCAGGACCGGGACCGGCACCCCATCATGCAGCGTCAACCCGGGATGACCGAAGCAAAGACTGCCGGTTTCGATTATTCGTCCGGCTTTTCTCCTGTTGGGTGCAGACCGAAATGAATCAGCTTCTCGCGCATGGTGGTGCGGGTCACCCCGAGCCAGCGGGCGGCCTTTGCTTGATTGCCCTGCGCCAATTGAATGGCCCGGGCAAACAGCTCTCGCTCCATCTCTTCGATCATTTTGGCGTGGACGCCGTCCGCCTCTCCGCGCTCAGCCTTGGCCAGCAGTCCGGTAAAATAACCCGCAATGGTTTGATCGGGAACTAGAACCGATTTTCTCGTCCGTGCGTAGGCTTCTTGCGCGTATTCCAAACTGATTGAGTAGTTCCGGGCAAGCAATAGGGCCTGACGAACGACGTTCTCCAGTTCTCGCACGTTGCCGGGCCAGGTTTGGTCTTGCAAGAAGGCAATGGCTTCGGGCTGGATGGAGGGCGCATCTACGCCCACTTCGCCGCCGGAGCGCTGCATGAAATACTTCACCAGGTCAGGCACGTCTTCGGGACGCTGACTCAACGGAGGTAGCGTGATAGTGACTCCACTCAAGCGGTAGAACAAATCCTCCCGGAATTGGTTTTCCTTCATGGCGCTTTCCAAGTCCCGGTGCGTCGCCGCCAGGACCCGGACGTCCACTGGAATCTTCTCATTGCCGCCGACCCGCTGAATGTATTTTTCCTGGAGCACCCGCAACAATTTGACCTGAGTGCTCAAGCTCAAGTCGCCGATTTCATCGAGGAAGATGGTGCCGTGATTAGCTTGCTCAAAGCGGCCAACACGGCGAGCGTGCGCCCCGGTGAACGCGCCGCGCTCATGCCCAAACAATTCACTCTCCAATAGCGTCTCCGGGATGGCCGCGCAATTGACTGCGATGAACGGTTGCGCTGCGCGACTGCTGTGCTGGTAGATGGCGCGGGCAACCAGTTCCTTGCCGGTGCCGGTGTCGCCGCGAATGAGCACGGTGACTGTAGTGGCGGCCACGCGCCCGATTTCCTTATAGACCGCCTGCATGGCGCGGCCGTCGCCGATGATGGCAGATTGATTGGACCGAGCTTTGCCCATTTCGACCGGCTCGGACATGAGTCGATTGCAGGCCACGGATTTGGCCACCAAATCGAGCAATTCAGCCATATCGAAGGGTTTGAGCAAATAGTCGTATGCGCCCAGTTTGGTCGCTTCGATCGCGGTTTCCGTGGTGCCAAAGGCAGTCACCAAAATGATGGGCAGCTTGGGCTTGATGGCGTGGAGTTGCTCGACCAATTCCAGCCCGGACAATCCCGGCATCTTCAAGTCGGTGATCACCACATCGAAAGGCTGCTCTTTGGCCTGGGCCAGTCCGTTATCACCTCTCGTCGCCACGGCGACTTCATAGCCCTCGGCCTGCAATTCTTTCTTCAAGCCACCGACAATGCTGGCGTCGTCTTCAATGAGTAAAATTTTCGGTCGAGACTTCATCTTCATTTTTCTCCACGCGCGGCAGGACAATGCCAAAGGTCGTACCGCGATCGACCTCGGTTTGATACTGAAGTGCGCCGCCATGTTTTTCAACAATGCGCGCCGCGATCGATAGACCCAACCCGGTGCCGGCCTCCTTGGTGGTAAAGAACGGGTCGAAGAGACGCTCCTG
>QHPA01000412.1 GCA_003218935.1 Verrucomicrobiota bacterium | reverse complement strand
TGAGGATCGGCACACCGGATTTGCCGGTGATCCGGTTGTCCTCAATGTAACCGCCGAGCATGATCGTTTCGTTGTCGTGGACCGAAAGCGTGGCGCCGGCATGGCGGGTGGCGGTCTGGGGCACCGGATTGCCATCGATGGTCAGGGTCTTGTCGATGGAACTGATTTCCTGGTCAACCTCCATCACCACCAGACCGTCCGGGGTGATATACGGTGTGACGCCCAAGGTGACGCCGACCTCGACTGTTTGAATCTGGGATGATTGAGTTCCGGAGCCGACATAGGCGTAGTAGTTGACGCCGCTGACGAACGGGACGCTCGAGCCGGTAAAGAAATCTGCTCTGGTCGCGTGCGAGGTCTGGATGCGCGGTCGTTGCAGAATCCTGACCCGACCGGACGTGGCCAAGGCATTGAGGGAGACGTCGAAGTTCTTGCCGAGCGATCCAAAATAACTGAAACCGGGGGACAGTGAACTGGCGATGCTCGCGATATTGGCGATATTGGTGAGAAACCCGGGACCGTTCTTGATTACACCGGTCCCGACTGTATTATTGCCGAAGCTGACCGGCTTCTGCACCCAACTGATGCCGAGGCTGTTCTCGTCGGTCAAGGAGACGGACAACACGACACCCTCAATGAGCACCTGGGCGAGCAGCACGTCCACCTTTGAGACGATGTTGGTGAGCATTTGCATGTCCTGTTTGCTGGCGTAAACAATCAGGGAATTGGAGCGTTCGTCGGGAACGATTCGCGCATCCGCCAGCAATTGGACCTCGGAAGCGCCAGCGGCCCTGTTCACAATCTGCCTCAAGCGATCCTGAAATGAGGTGCCTGGGGTGGCTCCAGGTTGCGCGCCGGTGGCCGTGAGAGGCTGATTGGCCTGCGGTTGGCCAAAACCCGTGCCGCCGCGGCTGCCGTAAGCGCCGTATCGGCCGCTCGTGCCGAAGGCTCCTCCAGCGCCAGGGAGCTGCCCGGCTCGACGTTGCTGGGCTGCGCTGGTGCGCGTGCCACCGGCATAACCGCCGCCGCCGCCGCCCCCAGAGACCAGCGCGCTCATCGTGTCGTACAGGTCCGTCACCTTGCCATACTTGATAGGGATAACTTCCAGCTTGTAGTCAGACTCAGGTGTCACATCGATTTGTTCGATCAACTCCAACATGCGCTTGATGTTCGATGCATAGTCCCGGATCACAAGAATCTGGTTGGATTCGATGGGGACGATGCCGCCCTGAATTCTGGTAAACGTTGCGAGGAGCGGCGCCAGTTCGGACGGTTTGGCGACCTTCAATTGCACGATGTGTGTGACGAACTGTTCCGCATCGGGGTACTCGCCGTCCTGGAGTTTGGAAATAGCGGCCCCGTGCAGGGGCGCCTCGGCTGCAACAACGGCTTTCACGAATTTTTCTCCCTGTTTGATCATACTGATATTGTTCAGCGCGAGCGCGCCGTCGAGCGCCTGGATCGCCTCCTTGCGCGTCAACGGGGAGGCGGTGATGATGGTGATCGGTGTGGCCGCCAGGGAGGCTGAGCGCAGTACCGTTCGTCCTGTGATTTCGGAGTATTCTTCAAAGATTTGATCCAGCGTGGGCGAAGCCGGAGGATTGGCCGGCGCCGGAGCCGCGACCTGCGCGGCGACGTTGGCGGCCGGGTTCGCGTTTGTCCCGGGCGCGGCGACGATGTTCGTGGCCGCAACCAGCACTTGTGGCGCCGGCAAAACGGTGACGTTGGTGTTCAAGCGCGGGGCACGATTCGTAATGCTTCGCAGCAAGGCCTTTCGTCGGGCATCCAGATTGGTAGCGGTGATGGCGACGTTGGTTGGTGCTGCGTTGATGGCAGCGGTCACGTTGTTCGTGGCCGCGTTGGGTGAGGGAGGCGGGGCCTGCGCCAGCGTTTGTGCGGCCAGGAGCGAAAAGAGCAGCAGAACATGAACTGTCTTCACGGGATTGGCTGAGTTGGGGTTATTTCGCTTCACGGTTTGGTTGAGCTTAAGGCCGCGGGCCTGGCGGCGGGCGGTTTGACCGTGGCCGGGGCGAGCGAGCTCTTCTTCTGAAAACTGGCAACGAGTTTCATAGATCCCATCAGCTTGAATCCGCCAGGGTCCGGATTGAGGCTCAGTTCCTTGACGCGGACCATCAAATCGCTGTTCCCGATAGCGACCAGAAAATCGACCAGCTCTCTGGCGCCAGTGGGGTTAACACCGAGATCGACGGTCTGTTCCTCGAAAAATTCGTTGGGTTTGGCGGCACTACTTCGGGGCAGAGGGTTGAGGCGGCTGTAACTGACCTGGCTGTCGCGTGCTTGCGCGCCGATGCGGTCCATCAACTGGCGACCGACCTGTTCCGGCGTCAGCAAACCGGTATTACTCTGGCTCTCGAGCTTCTCCAGTTTGGCTCGGTACTCGTTGGTTTGCGCGAGGACGGTCCGGTAGGTGAGGAGCGTTTTTTCGGCCTTGTCCATCGCCGCTTTGGTCTGGCCCCATTCCTTGAAGTGCGGCCAGACGAGCCAGAATTGGAGCACCAGAAAAAGCACGGCCGCGGCCATGACCACCAGACGCCGTTCCTGCGGCCTCAAATTCAATCTGTCGAGCAGCGTGGTCATTCGTTCTGGCCTGGTTGCAGCGTGCACTCGAAGCTCCAGGCCGCCGTGTTTCCGTTGATGGCGATGTTGTACGGGTTGGTCGTCGGCGGAGGTGTTGCCACGCAGCGAGAGTCTGATCCCCTTGGAAAAGGAAAACGAGGTGAGCGTCACTTCCGGCGGCAACAGTTCGGAGGCGACCTTCCAGCAGTCGAGCGCGGCGAATTTAAGGTTGACCTGCTCCTGCAGGATGCGCACGCGTTCCTTCAATTGCAGCGCGTCGGTGTATTTGGCGCTCAACGCGGTCACCTGATCCTGCACTTTGCCCGCCTTATATTTCAGGACGTACAGCGCGCCAAAGTAAATCAAAACAGCGGCCATGTAAACGAGCGTCAACGCGCCCAGGCCGCGCATCCAGAGCCGGTCAATGAACTGCTGCTGATAACGCGCCGAGAATTCCGGGGGCAACAAATTCGCTTTGCTCTCGGATCGAGCAGCGCGTTGTGCGGTCAACGCCGCCAGCGCTTGCGTCGCCAGGGGTGGAACCAGATCAATTGGTTCGCTGGCCCACTGGCGCAGTGCCGACTCCCAACCGGCGGCACCGGCGTGGTCCGCGACGAGATGCCAGCGTGGCGGCGACGCCAGCCAGCCTTCGATTTCTCCCGCCCACGCAATCTGATTGAGTTGAGCGCCCAGTGCCGCCGCGCCCGCTTCGCCGGCGGGAAGATTCAACAGGTTCACCTGCTGCAGCGTTCCGCCGCACCACCAGGCCGTCAGGTAAAGAGTCCTGGCTTCGGCGGGCTGGAGATAAATCCAGACGCCGTCGCCGTCAATCGACGTGGTTAACAACTGGTGCAGAAACGGCAGTTCGAGCCGATCGGCCAGGTAACCAGCGCTTTCCAGTTTGCCGAGGAAATCCTCCACGAGACTGCGTTCGGCAATGATCACAATCACCGTTCGCAGTTCGCCGGAGGACTGCGGGACCACCTCGAAGCTCCAGACGATCTGGTTGACCGGCAACGGCGAAAGCTTTTCCAGTTGCAGCTCCACCATGGAACGCAATTCTTCCGGCTCGCATTTCGGCAGGTGAACTATGCGGAGGAAAACCTGCTCAGCCGGTAGCCAGGCGATGTTCAGCTTCTTCTGCCAAAGTGTGCGCCAGTCCTTCGTGATCAGCCTGGCAGGCAGGGGAGCGGATGAGACCAGCCGTTGTTCGGCGCTCAAAGCGACCTGACTGTTGCCGGTCGCGAATTGCCAGAGCCGGCGGGCGTCGGTGCCGGCCTGGAGAACGTTACAGGAATGCCAGCGGGTCGTCTTCACGTCAGACTTCCACCAGTCCTTTCATATGCTCCTCGGTTTGTGTGACGCGGAGCACTTCTTCGATGGTAGTCAGGCCGGCCCTGACCTTGTTCCAACCGTCGTGACGCAGCGAGCGCATTCCTTGCTCCATGGCCTTCTGCGCGATGGTTGAGGCCGGCGCGCGGTTCAAAATCAACGGGCGAACTGCCTCGTTCAACAGCAAAAGTTCGTAAATGCCCAACCGTCCCTGGTACCCGAGCTGGCGACACTCGTCGCAACCGGCGCCGCGCCAGAATTTCGCCGTGGCGATTTCGTCCTCTGGAAAACCGATCTTAATCAGGTAATCCCGCTCGACTTTCTGTTCGGTTTTGCAATGCGGACAAATCGTGCGCACCAGGCGCTGCGCCAACACGGCTTCGACCGACGACGCAACGAGGAACGGCTCGATGCCCATGTCAATCAGGCGCGTGAAAGCGCTCGGCGCGTCGTTCGTGTGGAGGGTGCTGAACACCAGATGTCCGGTCAGCGCTGCGCGAATCGCAATCTCGGCGGTCTCCAGATCGCGAATTTCGCCGACCATGATGACATTGGGGTCCTGGCGCAAAATGTGGCGCAGACCGACGGCGAACGTCAGGCCGATGTCCGAACGCACCGCGATCTGATTGATGCCCTTCAGTTCGTATTCGACCGGCTCCTCGATCGTGATGATGCGCTTGTGCACCGAGTTAATGGTGCTGAGGCAGGCGTAAAGCGTCGTGGATTTGCCTGCCCCGGTCGGACCGGTGACCAGCATGATGCCATGCGGTTTGACAATGATTTCGCGCAACGCCGCCTCGTCCGCCGGGGCGAATCCGAGCTTGTCCAGCGTCAGAAAAATCTTGCCGCGCGTCAGCAAGCGCAGCGACACGCTCTCCCCGTAAACCGTCGGCACCGTCGAAACGCGGATGTCAATTTCCTCGCCTTTGATGCGGACATTGATGCGGCCGTCCTGCGGCAGGCGCTTTTCGGCGATGTTCATTCCCGACATGACTTTGATGCGGGAAATAATCGCCGCCTGAAAGCGCTTGAGCTGCGGCGGCATCGGCGTCTGGTGCAAAATGCCGTCAATGCGGTAACGAATTCGCAACTCGTCTTCGGCCGGCTCGAAGTGGATGTCGGTCGAGCGGTCCTTGTAAGCTTCCCAGATGATCTGGTTGACGAACTTGATGACGCTCGCTTCCTGGTCGCCTTCGGTGATTTCCTTGTCTTCGGCGACGAGCAGTTCAATCGGCTCGTCCTCGGCCATTTCATCGAGGGTTTCGGCGCCAACTCCGTAATATTTTTTCAGCGCCTTTTCAATTTCGTTACGCGGCGTGAGCGCGAACTGGACTGGACACTGGGCGTCGAATTGCACCGCGTTCAGCATCGCGGCGTCGAACGGGTTGCTGACCGCCACCTGGAGCGTGCCGTTTTCAAATTGGGTGGGGAGGACGAAGTATTGAAACGCCACTTTCGTGGAGATTTTCTGGCGGGTCTCGGGAGGGACTGTCAGCTTGGGAAGTTCCAAATAAGGCCAGCCGAGCGTCTGGCCCAGCTGCTGAAGGAACTGCTCCTCGGACACGCCGCGTTCGCGGCTGAAAAAGCCCAGCAGGGGCTCTTGCGAGCCGCTTTCCGCGGCGATGCGCCACGCCTTGAGCCATTGACTGAACTCGTCGGGCGAGGCCAGAGCAGCCTGGGCGAAAACAGTTTTAATGGACGTAAACGGCATCCGTAGTTCCCTCTAACAACAGCCTGTTATACAAGCGAAACTAAAGAAAGTTGCTGTCAGGGTCAAAGGATTTAGACGCGACTACCGGGGGTTCGTTTCCTGCGCGTGGACGTAAACTGCTGGCCATTCGCCGGCGCCAATCGAGCTGTCAGCAGGTCGCAATTTCAATCCAGGCCGCCCATTTTCTGCTTCCGCATCGGCGGCGAATGCGCTTCATTCTCAGCGCGCATGACACCATTCGCCACGATCACCGTCATCGGGAAGGATAAAACCGGAGTGGTTGCCCGCGTCACCAGTTACCTCTTCGAGCGAAAAGCCAACATCGAAGCGTTGGAAGAACAGGTGACGCGCGGCCAGTTCAGCATGACCATCCAGGCCTCGTGGAGGCCGCATCAACTGAACGCCGACGCCG
>QHPA01000411.1 GCA_003218935.1 Verrucomicrobiota bacterium | reverse complement strand
TTGACGGACTCGCTTGGCGTGACCTTCTCGCTCACTTTTTCGGCGACAACTTCTTTGGGTTCGAGGTCTTCGCCCATCCATCGGCGGACTTGTTCAGCGACCTGGGCGAGCCGTTGAATGGGCGAGAGCCGGGTTGTCCGCATGAGGTGCCTGTCGCGCATCGAGCGCACGGCCCGAAAATCTTCCTTCGCTGGCGACACGGACTTTTCTACCGGGCGTTCTTTCCGAACGAAGCCGAGTTTGGCCAGGTCATCGCGCAGAGCCTGGAGTTCGATGGCGGCCTTGCGTTCGTGCGAATCGGTGACGCGGCGGGCGAGTAGATCGGCGTCATCGGTGAAGACGTGGCAGCGTTCCCGGCCACGGGAAATGGAAACATAAAACTGCTCGCGGTTGACGGCGGCGAACGAACGCGACGAGGCGACCAGCAGCACATCGTCCACGGTCTTGCTTTGCGACGAATGCGAGGTGACGGCGTAGCCGTGAGTGAAGGTATTGAACTCGGCCGGGAGCTGGCGACCATCCACCAGGGCAACGCGGCCGTGTTGGATCTCCCGCACCTGGACGCGCTCACCATTAACGAACTCTTTTCCGTAGTTGGCTCGCAAGAGTAGCCAATCACCAGCGGCGACGTGCAACTCGCGAGCCACACCCACATCGAACGACGCAGCGGCGCTGCTGGGGATGAAATCAATTTCGATTCCATCGGGACGGCAGACACGCAAGCCGTTTTCAACAAAAGCCACGACTTCCACGGTGTCACCCCGGTCGAAGTGTTTGGTCTGGCGGACGAAGCGCAGGCGCTGGCCCGGTTCGTACTGGCTCGCGTTTTTCTTTTGCGCCGTTGTCCACGAAAGCGAATCAAACACGCAAAGCGTGTGCTCATCCTGACCGAGCGTGGCGAGAGCCTGGCCAGTGCGTTCGGATTGCAGTGCAGCCGTTGGACCGTCACGGCGTCCAGACCTTCCTTGTGCAGCGTATCGGCTGCGGAAGAGGTGGGCGCGCAAAAGACCGGCTCAAAACCTTCGTGGCGGAGCACGCGGGCCAGTTCAACCAAACACGGTGCTTTTGCCGGAACCGGCCAGGCCACGGAATCCGGTGAAGCGGTCGGGACTGGTGAGGACGTGGGCCAGAGCTTTGCTTTGGTCTGGGCCGAGCAGGGCGGGAGGCTGGTAACGGTCGGCGACGGGGGCGACGGCCTCGACGCCGGCGTTGACGGTGCGGATCAGGAACAACTCTTTGGTGAGAATCTCCCGCGTCGAATACTCGGCCCCGACACGGACCAAGTTGGTCCTCCCACCGATTGGTGAGTTTGCGACCTAGCTTTTGCTCCCGGGCTTTGACGGCCATGTCCCGTTGCTGCGACCGCTTCGAGAATCGTTCGAGCAATTCAGGCTCGACCCCCTCGATCTCGAACGCCGTGCCTGTACGCCGGGTGGAGTAACCAAGCTGGTGCAGCCGCCTGGCCAGTTCGTTGCGATAGACGGCGGTGGCGTAGTTAAGCGCGCCGAACATATCGCCGGTCTGGAGCGCCTTTCACCGGTTCTCTTTGCGGTCCCAAGTGCAGTTGAACAGGACAAAATGCGTGTGCAATTGCGGGTCAAGAGCGCGTGAGGTTGTGTGAACGAAACTGCTCGTTCCGCGCGACGAATTGCTTAAGCTGTTGAAATCCGAATGAGGTCGCTATGAATGACAATCCTTTCAATAACCGGCGTCCAACGGAAATCGAGGACCAAGCCCACGTGGAAGCCGTGCGCCACTTCGCTGAACCGCTCAAACAGTTCCCAGCCAGCCGCGACGCGGTTAAACACCTTGAACGCGACGTTGCAAAGACCGCCTTGGCTGTCCTGGCGGCTTCACACAGACCGCCGCAGGGAAATCCGCTTCTGACCACCGACGGCTCACAATGGCACGAGAGCAATCATCTTTTCGACAACATCTTTGTTTGCCACCGGCCTTTAGCCAACGGGACGGAATACGCGGTGGTGGAGCATTTTCCAGCCAATGGCAGGAATGAAATCTGCAGCCGAGGACGGAATGCCGGGGAAGTCCTCAAAGCATTCACCCACGATCTGCGGCAAGCGTTACAGATTTGGACGGAGGACATGACCGCGCAGGTCAAAGAGTTTCTCGCGGAGAAGTATCCGGGCCAGGACATGAGCCGCGTCGCCGATTCATTCATCCATAAATTCACCACGCAAGCTGTCGCTCAAAAGGAATCCCGCAACCACCAGCAAAAGCACAGTCGCAGGATCGGGGTGTGAACGTTGGCTTCATCGCACGAGTGGGGCGAATGGCGGAAACAAAAACTTGAAGCACGCTGATACCACAATATGCTATCAAATGTATTTAAGCCGCGATAGCTCAGCGGTAGAGCATCCGATTTGTAATCGGACGGTCGTCAGTTCAATCCTGACTCGCGGCTCCATTTTTTTGACTTCCCGAGCTCGTAAGATTGTCCTGGAGTTTGTGAAATGCGTTTTCGCTGGCGCATGGCTGTTCTTCAATGGCTGTCATAAAACTTCGCAAGCAGGTCAATTACCGATGGCCGATTCCCGTCGCGCTCGCGAGCCTTAGAATGTCACCTTCAACGCTTCCCGCTGGCTATGCTCATCGCGCAAATGGCCGTAGGTTTTCATGCACAGCGCGCCGCCGTCTTGATGTCCGAGCCAGCGCGAAACCGTTGGAATGTCCACGCCGGCCTCAATGCAGCGTGTAGCGAACAAGTGCCGCAAATCGTGGTGGGTAATGCGTTTCACCCGCTCCGCACGCATTTGCTCCAACAGTTGCCGCAGGCTCGTATTCAGCGGAATCCAGCGGTCTTTTCCGTTCTTCGTGATTCGGACGTGCAGCAATCCTTTTTCAAAATCCACGTCATTCCAAACAACGTGCCGAGCTTCGTCTATCCGCAGACCGGAGAAAGCCAGAAATCGGAACAGGTTCGCGCAATCTTTCGCTTGGCCCGCGCCGGATGTTTCAATGTGCTTTGCCATTTCCTGAAATTGCGCCTGTGAAGGCAGATGCAATTCCTTTGGCCTTACCCGCCGCCGATCCACGAACCTGGCCGGATTGTCCACGCGATAGCCGTGTTCAACAGCAATCTCGAAAATCCGGCGCACGATGCCCAAGGCGCCGTTATACCGGGTGGGACTGTAATCCTTGCCGTAGCGCGCCGCCCACTCGTTGCAGTCCCTCTGGCTGATTTTGGCGATGTCCGTCGAATACAATTGCGGCCACGTCTTTTTCAGCGCGATCAAAACCTCCTGTTTGTAAAGCTTGGTGCGCGGCTTGTTGTTGTGGTCATCTTCGATTTCCTTTCTGAACATTTCAATGATAACTTCGCCTTTGACAGACTGGCCTTTGTTGATCGCTAGTCGGCGGTGATCTTGCAGGAAGTCGGAGAGCTTGAGTTTGGCAACACTCAATACATGCGTTTCGAGTGAACGGCGGATTAGCTTGCCATCGACCCGGACCCTCCCAAAATAATTACCGCTAGGCTTGTAGCGGATGAGATTGGGGTACGGTGTTTTGGTCCAATCAACATCCGCGGCGGGTTTGCGCTTGGTCGGTGATGGTACGGCTCTTTTCATAGCGGAAAACCATACCATATACAAATTGAGTATGCAATCTCAAACAAGCCTAAACGAAAACAGTGATAAAGTTGCCTGTTTGCAAGCTAAAATCTGAATTAGCCCAGTGGTAGAGCAACGGTTTTGTAAACCGTCTGTAGTCGGTTCAATCCCGACCGCTGGCTCCAACCCTCACCAAAACCAGCCGCTGGAAGACGCACCCTTCCGGACTTTGGCCGCCCATCCGCGCCTCAACGTGGAAAACCATCTGTTGCGCGAGATCGAATCACGGCAGTGCGCCGATCAGCTACCTCGCCACCTGGCGCTGTGGACGCGAGCGGCGAAGCCGGTTTCTCCAACTCCGGCGTCCTTTCGGCGCGAGACATCAGGTTTGCATAACGCCCGAGCTTTTGCTCATAACGACGGTGGTAGAATTCGGGAAGCGAACGCGTCCGGCCCTCGTGGAAGGCAAGGAATTCCGGGTCCGTCGCCAGCATTCGCCGCAGGAGTCGAAGCGCCGCAAGGTCCTGCCGCATAGCGAAGGTTCGAAGCCCGTTGAGCAGGCTGAAGCCCAGGGTTGACTCCTTCCCGAACCGCCCTTTCAACATCACATTCGATGTCATCGTCGAATAGAGGTCGATGAGTTTGTCATAATACTCAAGCGGAGGATAATGCGGCATGGTGGTGACCAGGTAGGGCGTGTAGTAAAAACTGAAAGGCATGGATTGCAAAATTTGTGCGTTAGCCAGTGCGCGGTCGTAGAGTGGAGTGTTGCCAAAGGGGGTGGGAATGTTGATCGTAGGCCAAACAAACGGAACCGCCCGAATAAACTCCTTGGTCAACTCAACCGGTTCCTCTCCCTGATCCGCGTCGGTGCCAAACAGGAAGTTCGCCTGGAGACCGGGTACGTACTGCCGGATTTCTCGAAAGTGCTCGACGACCTGTGTGAGCTTTGCCTTCCCCACCGTGGCGCCAACTCCGGCTTTGTTGGAGTAATTGTTCCATGACTCGACTCCCGGCGCGATGAACAGGCATTTGGTGTCTCTCAGACGCCGCAGCTTTGCTCCGCGTAAAATGGAGAGCGAGCTTTCGATGATGTACGGACTGCGTTTTTCCTTCGGAATCTCTTCCACAATGCTCAGCACCTGATCAAACTTCACGCCGAAGTTCGGATCATGGTAGGTCACCATGACTCCAGGCCAGTTCCTGGCCAAATACCGAAGGTCGGCTTCCAAGAGTTCCGGTGGGAAAAGCACATAAGGATTGTTCCAGTCCACGCAAAAATCGCAACTGTACGGGCAGCCGACACTGCTGAGCAGCGGGACTACACTCAGGCGACGCAGCCTGCCCCCGACGAGAGAGGCAGCGATTATCTCAGGCATTCGCTCTTCCGCGCTCGGAATTTCCCTTAGAGGCCGGCCACTGGTAATGACCGTGTGCCGGTCGAAATGCCCCCGAAGAATGTCGTCGATCAGCGTCTTGTCGCAGTCTTGGACCGCCAGATCGAAGAAGCGGAGGCAATCCCTGGGAAAAGCTTTGGCATGAGGCCCTCCAATGACCGTCAGCGTCTTTCTCATCCGGTAGACCTTCGCCAGGGCGTAAGCGAGCGCACTGGCCTGCGTGTAGCTCGCGACGAAGACAACGTCGAGTTCGTCCGGAAGCAATCTTACAGGGTCCCGTTGCCCGTAGTAGGTGGCGTACCAAACCTGGTGCCCTAACTGTCGGCACCATACTGAGACGGCCTGTGGCGTTATGCTCGCATGATATTTTTTGAAAAAGGCGCGGTAGATGCGATCCGTCCAACTCTTCGATGCGGTGTCCTCAATCAGCTCGATGACTCCAATTTTCATAGTAGGAACTGGTTTTGCAGTCGATCGGTTCGGCGTTCTGAAACTGGTGCCGCCTGCTCAGCACCAGTCCCACTGGACTGGACGGGAGATTACTCCGGTCCCCAGGCGAGGCTTGGTGTATTAGTGCTGTCTGGCTGAACGGGCCTTTAAAAATGAAACTAACGGACTAAAAGGCCGCGCCCCATGGATGTCGGCGCGACCCTACGCCTGCCGGATGGAGCGTCAAGTTTTTTAACACTGCACAATTTGTCCTCCAGGGTCGCTCGATTCATCTGCGCAAGTCCATGGAGAAAGTACACTTTGGTTGCCCGAGGCTGACGAGCCGGCTCGCGAGGACGCTCGCCCCACCGAAAGCGCAACCGGTTCCACTACCGACTTTGGAGCAGTCCCGGCACCCTCGCATGGTCCCCCCGTCCGCCCGCGGCACCAGTGCCTCGTCGCTTACCGCCACGCCAGAGCGCTCGATAGAACCTGCCGAGCGCAAAATTCCCGTTGCGTGGCTTCGTCAAGCAGGACTCGCCAGCTCGCGGCATCCGCACGCCACAGCGGCGTCGAGATCCGCCCGCCCCGCGGTTCGTCACAGAATTGTAACTCGCCATTTACAGCCTTGTCACGGTAGTCTGCGGTCTTTCACTATGGTAACGGCGGCAAGAACCTTTCAGCCATCCCACTTCATCAATCGGGAGATGAGCTGGCTGGAAT
>QHPA01000410.1 GCA_003218935.1 Verrucomicrobiota bacterium | reverse complement strand
AAGGTAGCCGCGTTGCGGCAACCTTGGGCTTTGGGTCGCAGCCCCGTTGGGGCTGACGCGGAGCCCGACTCTGCGAGTCGCAACGGCTTCGCAAACGCGGAAGGCATTGGAGAGTTCACTGCGTTACAACGTGCGGACGCGCTGCGGGTCACAGACCGCGCTCCGGCAATCCCAAAGGGATTGCGATGTCCAGCCCAAGGTTGCGAGCCTTCGCCATGCTTCGGCGCCGCATGGCCGGGCTGCCTTGGGTCACAGTGTGAACGTGATGCGTGCGGATGCGATTCGATAAAGCAAATCGAAACGCGTTCGAGTGCGAACAATCCCAAAGCCCACGTGACAACGCGCGTCATCGGCCAATCCCAAAGGGATTGTGTCCATCAGCCCAAGGTTGCGAGGCACGAGCTACCTTGGGTTATCATCGAACAAATCATCAACCGCAACGATTTCGTGTTTGCGCAACAAGGCGCGCAACTCGTCTTGAAAACCAATCTTGCGATGATGCTCCTCCTGGTTCGCGATGTATTGCTTCACCTGTTCGAGATTCGACTGGCTCACCGAAAAATCCGCGTAGCCGCCTTGCCACTCGAAGTCAGCGTAATCGCGACCGCGTTCCTTCAGCCAGAGGTTCGAGACGCGTTTCAATTCCTTCACCCATTCGGCCTGCGTGATGGTGCGTCCAAATCGCGCGAGCAGATGGATGTGGTCTTCCACGCCGCCGACGAGGATGGGCGGGCAATCGAGTTGTTTGGAAATGCCGCCGAGATAGGAATGAAGCGTGTCGCGCGTGGATTTGTCGCGCAGGAGCGGTCGGCGGTCCCTGGTGGAAAAAACGAGATGAATGTAAACGGCGGAAAGGGATTGTGGCATGTGGGAAGGATGCCAAATCGAAACCGGTTCGCCAGCGTGAAAGTGATGTGTGCGGATGTGATTCGATAAAGAAGTGCGCTGCGAAATCGAAACGCGTTCAGAGTGCGAACAATCCCACAGCCACGCGATAACGCGCGTCATCGGCCAATCCCAAAGGGATTGCATCCATCAGCCCAAGGTTGGCGCGTCAGCGCCTACCTTGGGTCATCGTCCGACAAATCATCAACCGCAACGCGGTTGCGGCAATTCCGTTTTCGATTGGCGGTCGTGTGATGTTGGCCACAACCCCGTTGGGGTTGTGATTCCTTTTGACAAGTTTTCCCAAGGTAGCTCGTTACTCGCAACCTTGGGCTGAGGGCTGAATCCCGTTGGGATTCCCGGCAAGTTAAGTTTGAGCCTCCTTCACGTCGGCTGCTACGGGTTGAAAAGCTTTTCCACCTTCACCTCCATATGCATCTCGATCAGCGGCGACCAGGGGCATTTGAAGCCTTCGCCGGACATTGTAGTGCTTGCGCTTCAGATTCCGGCTAACCGTCCTGTGGAATCACCGAGCCGTTCCACGCCGCCGACTCCCATCCGGTCCGCCATGCTGAGCAGCAGGTTGCTCATCGGTGTGGACGAAAACTTGACGAAGCGGCCCGGATTCATCGTTCCGCCGCCGGCGCCGGCCAGAATGACGGGCAGGTTTACGTGCGTGTGGCGGTTGCCGTCCGCATTGCCACTGCCATAAACGATCATCGAGTTGTGCAGGAGCGATTGGCCGTCAACGTCCTTGGTCTGTTCCATTTTCTGGAGGAACTTCGCAAACTGCTTCATGTACCAGAGGTCGATCTCCGCCACTTTGTCCATCATGTCCTGTTTGTTGCGGTGATGCGTGAGGTAGTGGTGGCCTTCCGCGATGCCGATTTCCGTGAAGGGCCGATTGCTGCCCTCGTTGGCGAGCAGGAAGGTGGCGACGCGGGTGGAATCGGTCTGGAACGCCAGGATCATCATGTCGAACATGATCTGGGTGTATTCCTCGAAGCTCGCGGGAATACCCGCCGGCGTCTCGACGGCCGGGTCCGGAGCGGCGCCAAATCGTTCGGTCCTTTCGATGCGTTGCTCAATCTCCCGCACGCTGCCGAGATACTCGTCCAGTTTCTGTTTGTCGCGGGAGGTGAGTTTCCGCTGGAGCTCGCGCGCGTCGTCCAGGACGAAATCCAGAATGGACCGCTGCTGTTGCTGCCGGCGCGACAGACTTTCCTTTCGTTCACCGGGCGCTCCGGCGCCAAAGAGCCGCTCGAAGAGCAGGCGCGGATTCGGCTCGGGCGCCACCGGCTGCGTGGGAGAGCGCCAGGCGAGGTTGTATTGATAGGCGCAGGAATAGCCGGAATCGCAATTCCCGGATTTCCGCACGGCGTCACAGGTGAGCTCCAGCGAAGGGAAGCGGGTCAGATGACCGACCTGGTTCGCCACGACCTGATCGATGGAAATACCGGCATGGATGTCTGCGCCCGCGGTTTTTTTGACGCGAACGCCGGTGAGAAACGTTCCGCTGGCGCGCGCATGATCACCGGCGCCGTCCGGGCCGGGAGTGGCGTTGACGTGGTCCAGTCCGCCGAGAATCTGGACCTGGTCTTTCACCGGAGCCAACGACTGCATCGTGCGGGCCAGCTCAAAGTTCTGTCCTTCTCCGTTCGGCCACCAGGCGGACTGGATGGCGCCGTTCGGGAAATAAACGAACGCCATGCGCAAGGGCGCGCCGGTCGCGGAGGCCGCCTTCGCGTCTGCGGCGAACAATTCGACCGGGCGCAATGTTTCGAGAGCGGGAAGCGCCAGACACGCGCCGAGACCGCGAAGGAAATGGCGCCGGTTGAGAATGGCGTGGCGTTGGGCCGCGAGGGTCAGGCTTGAAGATCGGTGCGTTTTCATTGCTTTAGGCGCGCTTGAACGGCTGATTCCACAGAGCGATTCGGCGTATCGGTCGTTACTGTAGCAGCATTCCGCCGTTTTTGGAAGGGGGCAGATTCCACAATTCCCATCAACAGAGCCGAGAATCGTCCATCCTCCTTTCCGAGCCGCTCAACGATCCGGTCCACAGTCTCCACGTCGTTGTGCTCCACTCCGCGTCCCAGCGCATAGGTGAGCAGTTTCTCGGTCAGGCAGGCGTAAAAATCGCGGCGATGTTTTTCCTTCAGGATTTGCTTCAACTCGCGAATGCCGTTGAAGGTTTCGCCGCTGATCAAACGTCCCGCGGGCGCGATCGGCTGGCCTCTTTCCTTTTCGCGCCACATGCCGAGGGCGTTGAAGTTTTCGAGGGCGAGACCGAGGGGGTCCATGCGATTGTGGCAGGAACTGCACAGCGGTTTGTTCCGGTGCAGTTCCAAAACCTCACGCAGAGTCGGCTCGTGATCCTTGAATTCCTTCTCCGATTGTTCCAGCAAAGGAACGTCCGGCAGCGGCGGCGGCGGCGGCATCCCGAGAATGTTGTCCAGAATAAACAGCCCCCGCTTCACCGGTGACGTTCGCGTGGGGTTCGAGGTGACCACCAACACGGAACCCTGCGTGAGCAATCCGCCGCGCGGGCTGTTTTCCGGCAGGGCGACGCGGCGCATCTCGCTGCCACTGA
>QHPA01000409.1 GCA_003218935.1 Verrucomicrobiota bacterium | reverse complement strand
GAGATCCTGGCGGCGAACAAGGAAGGACTCATCGCGCTCTCCGGCTGTCTGGCGAGCGAGATTCCGGAGTTGATTCAGCAGGACCAGTTGGACAAGGCGCGCGCCACCGTGGACTGGTTCCGGCAAACGTTCGGCCCGGAGAATTTTTATCTCGAACTGCAAAACCACACGATTCCCGAACAAATCAAAGTCAATCGTCATTTGATCCCCTGGGCGAAGGAGTTCGGGTTGAAGCTCGTTGCGACCAACGATGTGCATTACGTCGAGAAGGGCCACTCGCACTCGCATGACGCGCTCATTTGCATCGGCACGCAATGTCTGCTCAGCGACACCCGGCGGATGCGCTATGTGCCGGAACAGTTTTACCTGCGTTCGGCCGCGGAGATGAAGGCGCTGTTCAGCGAGGCGCCGGACGCCGCGCGGAACACGCTCGAAGTGGCCGAGAAATGCAATCTCGAGATCGAGTTTGGCAAATTGCATTATCCGGTTTTTAGCCCGCCGGAACATCTCACCCGCGAGGGTTACCTGCGCCACCTGCTGACGGAAGGCTTGCGCAAACGCTACGGCATTCACGCCCGCGCAGAGGGACAGGAGTTTGTTGTCGAAAAGCTCGAAGACCCGCGGCGGTTGCCAACGTATGTAGCGCAGGCTTCCCAGCCTGCAGGTTCCGGGAGCATCCCTGCTCCCGGTTCCATGACGACCGACGTTCACGAAGCAAGGATGCTTCGTGAACCCGCAGGCAAGGATGCCTGCGCTACGCTGAAAGATCCCGCCGTCGCCGCGGCGGTCAAAGCGGTCATGGACCGCCTGGAGCTCGAACTCAGGGTCATCGAGAAGACCGGTTTTATCAGTTATTTTCTAATCGTCGCTGACTTTGTTCAATTCGGCCGCAGCAAAGGGATCGCTTGCGTGGCCAGAGGTTCCGCCGCCGGTTCCATCGTCACTTATCTGCTCGAAATCGCGAACGTCGATCCCATCTGCTACGGCCTGCTGTTCGAGCGCTTCCTCAATCCCGAACGCGTCAACCCGCCGGACATCGACATTGACTTCGCGGACGACCGTCGCGCCGATGTCATCGAATACGTTCGCCAGAAATATGGGCGCGATTCGGTCGCGCAAATCATCACCTTCGGCACCATGGGCGCGAAGTCGGTCGTGCGCGACGTGGGCCGCGTGATGGGCTTGAGCTACGGCGAATGCGACCGGCTGGCGAAGCTCATTCCCAACGAGCTCAAGATGACGCTCGAAAAAGCGCTCAAGGTCTCGCCGGAACTCAAGCAGGCATACAAAACCGAGGAAGTCACGCGTGAGCTCATTGACACCGCGTTCGTTCTCGAAGACCTCACACGTAATGCATCGGTGCACGCAGCAGGCGTCGTCATCGGCGACCAGCCGCTGGTCAATTTGCTTCCACTAAAGGCGGATGATAACGGCACCATTGTGACCCAATACGCGATGGGCCCGGTCGGCGACCTCGGCCTGTTGAAGATGGATTTCCTCGGGCTGAAGACGCTCACGGTCATTCGCAACACGTGCGAGATGGTCCGGCAGATCAAAGGCATCGAGGTTCCCATCGACAATCTGCCGCTGGACGACGCCCGGACATACGACCTGCTGAACAAGGCGAACACGCTCGGCATCTTCCAATTGGAATCGGGCGGGATGCGCGATCTGTGCCGCAAGTTTCAAATCAGTTCGGTGGAACACATCACCGCCCTCGTGGCCCTCTACCGGCCGGGGCCGATGGACCTGATCCCGGAATTCATCAAACGCCGCCACGGCGAAGTGAAAATTGAATACGAGCATCCCTTGCTCGAACCGATCGCGCGCGAGACCTACGGCATTTTGATCTACCAGGAGCAAGTGATGCAGGCCGCGCAGGTGCTGGCGGGTTACACGCTGGGCAGCGCGGACCTGCTGCGCCGCGCGATGGGCAAAAAGAAGTCCGAAGAAATGGCCCAGCAACGCGCCATTTTCGTCAATGGGTGCAAGGAGAAGAACAACATCGCGGAGGGCAAAGCGAACCAGATCTTCGACTTGCTCGAAAAATTTGCCGGCTACGGCTTCAACAAGTCCCACGCCGCAGCCTACGCCATTGTCGCCTATCAGACGGCCTATCTGAAGGCGAATTACCCGGTGGAGTTTTACTGCGCCATGATGACGAACGACATGGCCGACACTGCGAAACTCAGTGAATACATCGATGAGGCCCGCGCGCAGGGCATTGAGGTGTTGCCGCCCGATGTGAACGAGAGCGGTACGCATTTCACGCCGGCTCAGAGTAGGACAGGCGGGACGCCTGTCCCACTATCAACCATTCGCTTCGGCCTGGCCGCCATCAAGGGCGTCGGTGAAATCGCGGTGCAGAGCATTTTGAAGGCGCGCAGCGAAGGCGAGAAATTCAAATCGCTCTCGGACCTGTGCGAACGCGTGGACACCCGGACCGTGAATCGCAAAGTACTCGAGGCGCTCATCAAATCCGGCGCGTGCGATTGTCTCGGCGAAACCCGCGCCACGCTCTTCGCGCAAATCGACCGCACGCTTGCGCGCGCGGCGAGCGTCGTCGCCGACCGCCAGCGCGGACAGGGTTCGCTCTTTGGCATGTTGCAGGAAAAAGAATCGCCAACACCGGAATCGACGACGAAGCTGCCGGAGTGGCCGCAGCACGAATTGCTCGCTTACGAAAAGGAACTGCTCGGTTTCTATGTCACCGGCCATCCGTTAACGCCTTACGCGCCGCTCATTGAGAAGTATTGTCTGCACAAAACATCGGCGCTGGCGCAACTGCCCAATCGCAGCATGACGCGCATCGGGGGCCTGATTGCCGCGGTCCAGAACGGCGTCTCCAAAAAGACCAACAAACCTTACTCGATGGTGACGCTGGAGGACCTCGAAGGTTCGGT
>QHPA01000408.1 GCA_003218935.1 Verrucomicrobiota bacterium | reverse complement strand
TTCAGGGTGACTCGGCCATTCGCCTTGTGAACCAAAGTCATTGATGGTTTTCACCAAACCGGCGCCGAAGAACATCGCCCAATAACGGTTCACGGTGACGCGGGCGGTGAGCGGATGCTCCGGTGAAACAAGCCACACGGCGAGATCAAGTCGGTTCAGCGGGGCGGACGTTGCCGGTGCCTGCTTCGCCGGGGCTGCCTTGGCAGAAGAGGTAGCATCCGCACCTTTCGTGTTTTCGGACGTGCTCCCCGCGGACGCGCCCGGGGTGGCGGTGACGTCCGCAGTTCGTTCACTCGAGCGATCGGTGACCGCGCCGTCGGCCGGGTCCAATTCGCGCGTCGCCAATTGCAGACGGCCACCTTGATGAGCTGGAAGGTTTCTCGGGGCGGGTCCATTTCCTCCATGATCATCGAGGTCGGGATCGCCTTGATCAAATCGTCCTTCGCCTGGCGCGCCTTGGCGAGCGCGGCTTCAGAACGAATGTAATCAACGGCGTAGTTGTCTTTGTAGAACCGGCGCAGGTCATCGCGCTCTTCCGGGGTCCTTTTTCCACCGGACTTCGCAACGATGGGCATCATGCCCTCAAAGACGAGAAGGCGCGCGTCCTCAGCGCCAAGCGCGCGGTCATAAAAGCGCGCGTCG
This sequence comes from Verrucomicrobiota bacterium, assembly GCA_003218935.1. GTDB lineage: Bacteria > Verrucomicrobiota > Verrucomicrobiia > Limisphaerales > AV2 > AV2. The sequence continues at coordinate 5,260 of QHPA01000408.1, read as the reverse complement.
TCGATCAAACCGGTGAAGTTGCCTTCTTCGTTACGCGAACCGATCCGCAATGGTTCATTGTTGGTGATGGGCCCCGAGAGTTTGTCTTTCTCAATTTCGACGTCCCGCGCCCGGCCATCGATAAAGAGCTTCGCGCCGGCGCCTTTTCCGGAGCCGTCGTACGTGACGAGGACATGCAACCACTGGTTCGCAGTGAACTTGTCCTTGGTTTTGACTTTGATGGCATCGTCCGGGAACTCGTGAACTAGGTGGACTTCGAAGCGTCCGTCGCGCACAAAGAGGTCGAAGCCGCGACTGCCCGGTTTCTTCTCGATCTTGCTCAGAATCGCGCCGTCGGACTGGACCTTGACCCACGCTCCGTAGCTGAAGGCGTTCGTGCGCTCGAACGCGACGAGCGGGCCAAGGTCAATGTGCGTTTTGCCGTCAAACTTGAGGGCCTTGCCGAGCCGGCCATCAGCATACTCAGGCTTGTCGTCACGAACGAATTTCGGACTATTGACCGATGCGTCCTCGACGATCGGCTGTTTTGGCTCGGCCTTGGTCTCCGGGCTGGCTTGCTCCGTCGCCGTGGACTTCGTTGAGGGGCTGATCGTGTCATCGAACGTGAGCAAAGCGAGCAAGCCTTCATCACTCGGTTTCGGCGGAGGGTTGGCGTTCGTTTCGCGTTCCCATTTTTCCTGGGTTTCGCCGAGTTCGTTGTTGCGGTCCTGCAGCGTCTTTTCAGCGTCGCGGAGGCGGAAGTCGGCCTCGACAAATCGCATCGCTTGTTCGGGCGTGGGCGCCGGCAGGCGCGGCGGCGGGTTGTCCGTGCGGATGCGATCCAGTCCTTTTTCCGGCACGTTGTGGAAGAAGGCATAGAGTTTGTAGAATTCCTTTGTCAACAACGGATCGAATTTGTGGTCGTGGCATTCGGCACAACCGACCGTCATGCCCAGCCACACCGCGCCCAGCGTGCTCACTCGGTCCACCACGTACTTATTGAGATACTCGTCCGGGTCCGAGCCACCTTCGTCGGTGGTCATGTTGTTGCGGACGAACCCGGTGGCGATGCGCTGCTCGCGGGTCGGCTCAGGCAGCAGATCGCCCGCAAGCTGCTCCTCGGTGAAGGTGTCGTAAGGCTTGTTTTCGTTGAACGCGTCGATGACCCAGTCGCGCCACAACCACATAAAGCGCACGCCATCGAAGTGATAGCCGCTGGTGTCCGCGTACCGGGCCAGGTCCAGCCAGTTGGCGGCCATCCGTTCGCCGTAGTGTACCGAACTTAGCAGGCGATCCACCAGTTTCTCGTAGGCCTCCGGCGAATCGTCCGCGAGGAAGGCGTCCACTTCGCCGATAGTTGGCGGCAGGCCGGTGAGGTCGAAAGAAGCGCGTCGAATCAAAGTCGCTTTGTCGGCCTCCGGCGCAGGTTTCAGGCCCTTTTTCTCGAGGCGCTCCAGGATGAAATAATCGATCTCATCGCGCGGCCAGTCCTGCTCGCGCACTTTCGGCAGGACCGGTCGCTCTGGAGGAATGAAGGACCAATGATTCTTCCACTTCGCGCCTTCTTTCACCCAACGAATGAGCGACTTAACCTGCCCCGCATTGAGCGGTTTGCCCTCCTCCGGAGGCGGCATGAGTTCGTCCGGATCGCGGCTGGTCAGTCGTTGCACCAGCGTGCTGTTTTTAAGATCACCCGGCACGATGGCGCGATTGCCGGACTTCAGGGTCTTGAATGCGTCTTCCCTCCGGTCGAGGCGTAATCCTGCTTTCCGCTTGTTCTCGTCCGGTCCGTGGCACGCGTAACAATGGTCGGAGAGGATCGGACGGATGTCGCGGTTGAAATCGAGGTCCTTCTGCGCGGCGATGGCAGGGTTGCACCAGACGAGCATCAGCAGGACGAATCCGCGGCGATAACTCGCTCGCTGCTCATTGAAGGCGTAAGCTCTCATTACGGGATGCCCAATTTGATCCACGAGTCAGCAGCCGTTTCGATCCCTCTCCAGCGGTGTCGCGCGCACAACGCGGCGAACAGCTATGTCGAATCCATTCACGCGTCTGGTTGGCGGTCGGCTCGCCGCCCAAAGCGTGCCGGACCTCTCCCCGAAGTGCGCGAAGTGGCACTGCCCTGATCCAACTATTGCCTGCATTGTCTTGGTGATCTGACTTCCACATTACACGGAGAGCGGGATGCTTTCAAAGCCAATCTTGTCACCCGCCGGTTTGTTTGTGGCGAGACCCCGCCGCTACGCTTACCCTGCGGCGCGGTGGGAGTGAGGGCACTCGGTCGTTGCGGACGCAGTCCGCGCTTCTGCCGGCGCGACCGTTGACTGCGTCATGTGGCGCGGAGGTTGCGAGGAGAGAAGAAACTCGTCAACGATGTCCGCGAACATGCGGCGACAACTCCAGTAATTGCTGTGGGTAAATCGGGTCGCGAAAGCGGCCAAAGGGACCCCCGCCGCCACGACCAACAGGAGGACGCAAAAGCCAAGCAGCCATGCGTCCGCTGCGGACAGCTCGCGCAACTTTGCCATCCACTCAGCCCCGGTGCCCTTGAGGAACAGGAGCAACCACTGGCGCGCGTTCCAGATCAACGCCATCCAGGCGAACACGAGCGCGCCGACCGTCAGGCACAACACCAGCACGACGTAGAACTCGCCGAGCGACATCGACGGCCGGAACCGACAATCGACATTGACAACCTTCTGGTAGTAGTCGAGCGCCCCACTGACGAGATCGCCACGGTCGTAGTAATTTCGCCAGCGGATGTCGTCGAAGAGTCGTGAAAAGAGCTGCGGAGGGGCTACCAGGCGCTTTGCCGGGTCCGTTTCCCGCTCGCTCCAGGGACGCTGCTTGAAGCCGTGGAAATGCTCGATGAGCTGGCGGCGGAGGTACTCGTCTTTCTCCGTTTGCTCACGGAAGAAAAACGCCATCTTGTCCAGCGGACTGCCGAAGGTGACCAGTCCACAGAGCGTGGTTGAGGCGGTTGATGGCGTCGAACGAAATTTGGCTACCGAGCGAGTGGCCAGCCAGGATCACCCGGTGGTAACGCCAGTCCTCCGGCAGGTAAGGTCCGGTCGCCTTCGCCGGCTCCAGCAGGTAGCGGAGCGCGTTGACCGCACCGTCAAGAATTGCCTTCCGCACCGCGTAGAACTTCGACTTCGCGTCGGTGGTGTTGTAGATCGCGATGTCACCGATGACATTAGCGATGGCGTTCACTTCACGCTCTTCCACCTGGTGGAGCAGCCAGTCGAACCCCCAACCAACGATAGGTACTCTTGAGAGGAACCGCAACGTGCCCGTCACGGCGCCGAGCGTCGCCGGGATAACATGCGCAACGGTCGTTATGAAAAACCAATATCGGAACGCCCTGAAGTTGGTGTGGGAAGAGGGGGCATTTCCGCCTGGTTTTTTCGCAAAGAACGGACTGCTGTCCTCGTACTGCCGGCCGAATTCAGCATTGTCACGGTAGAACCTGCGCGCGCCGCCGGTTACGTTCGTCACCCAGTTCTGAATGTCGCTCAGGGAGGCCTTGTCCCCGGTTTGATAGGCCCAATAGTATTCGTAGATGTCCACGCGCGGCTGCTGCGGACCGAAGGTGAGTCGAATAAAGTTGTCGTACCAGAAGCCGCCGGTGCCGCGCGACGGTTTCGCCGCGGTGAAGTGGGTCATCGTAATCTCGTCGTGGCCCCAGGCGCGGCACGTCTCCACCAGCGTGCGCGCGAACTGATCGAGCGTGTCGAAGGGCTGTTTATTGCCGATGCCATGCACGATCAGCACGGCGGTGTCCTGCGGCACCCACCGGCCGGCAAAGCCGCTGTCATGAAGTTCGCCCAGCACCTGGTGTGGGTTGGGCTCAAACCTTCCGCTCTGGTGCTTCGGCTCTGGTCCGTTGATCGAGTTCAATCCGTCGAAATGAAATGCTCAGGTTGTGGTCCTAAAATAGTTTCCGCTCTGATAATAAGGCAGAGGAATGGCGCGGCAAACACTTAAACCCAGCGCTGTGCCGGAAGCTTGACATGGGCGTTCATTCGCTGACGATTGCCGTGTGTTAAGCCGATCTCTCAGCGTTGTCGGCCTCTTTTCGTTGATCTTTCATTTCTTTGTTGTAGCAGGAGAAGACGTCACTGTCCGCGTTGGCGTCGCGCGAATTGATATCACGCCGGACTACCCGATCCGCCTGACCGGATACGCCGTGCGCAAAACCGAGTCGGAAGGAGTCGAGCAACGGCTCTGGGCCAAGGCACTGGCCATGGGCGGCGACGAGGACCGGCCGGCGATTTTGGTCACCGTGGACAATTGCGGCGTGTCAGCGCTCATCATTGACGAAGTGGCGGCACGGTTGAAGACCAAGGCCGGCCTGCCACGGGAGCGCCTGGCAGTTTGTTCCTCGCACACGCACAGCGGCCCCTGCGTCGTGGGCTTCGCCCCCAACATTTTCGCGATGCCAATCCCCGCCGATCAGCAGGCGACCATTGAACGCTACAGCAAAGAGCTGACTGACAAGCTGGAGCAAGTGGCCCTGGCGGCGCTCGCCGACCGGAAACCGGCGCGGCTCGCGTGGAACGAAGGGAAGGTCTCGTTCGCGCGGAATCGCCGCACCGCGGGCGGGCCGGCTGACCAGGTGTTGCCCGTTCTCTGCGCGAGCGACGCCGGGGGTAACGTGCGCGCGGTGGTGGCGAACTACGCCTGTCACTGCACCACGCTGGGCGGAGAATTCAATAGAATCTGCGGCGATTGGGCCGGCTTCGCGCAGGAGGCCATTCAACGCGATTTTCCCGGCGCCATCGCCCTCATCACCATCGGCTGCGGCGCGGACGCAAATCCATTTCCGCGCGGTTCGCTTGATCTGGCCAGACTTCGAGCTGCCCTTCGACAAACTGCCGACGCGCAATCAATGGGAGGAACGCGCGCAGCAGAGCGGCATCGTCGGTTATCACGCGAAACGAAATCTGGAACGGCTCGATCGCGGCGAAACGCTGCCCGCTACCCTGCCGTACGTGGTTGCGAGCTGGAGCTTCGGCGATCAACTGGCGATGGTCTTTCTGACCGGCGAAGTGGTGGTGGATTATTCGCTGCGGATGAAACGGGAGTTTGATCCCGACCGTCTCTGGGTGACGGCCTACGCGAATGATGTGCCCTGTTATATCCCGTCGAGGCGCATTTTGCAGGAAGGCGGTTACGAAGCGGAAACGTCCCTTTGGTACTACGACCGCCCGGCGCGCCTGGCTCCGGCGGTCGAAGACATCATCGTGGCCGCGGTGCATGAGCTGATGCCGAAGGA
>QHPA01000407.1 GCA_003218935.1 Verrucomicrobiota bacterium | reverse complement strand
GGAAAGTCTCTTTGATAGGTTGCCCCTGACGACTTGAGAGTGCGCGGACTGACGTCCGCGGCGACGCGGTTCAGGGGAAGCCTCCTTTCGCGTTTGCTCGCGCGTTGGGACCATGAACCCTGGCGTAGCGGCGTCTCGGCAGAGCGCCGCAATTCGTGGGAACAACAGCCAGCGGCGCTCTCCCGAGACGCCGCTACGGGGGGTAGGGTTCATGGGACGGTCCAAAATCTCCAAGGCTGGGATGCGCGTCGGCTCACTCCGCCTCTATCCTGATCGTGTGCGTCACCGGCGTGAAGGCTCCCGCGACAGCGCGGGCCAGCGGCGCGCGAACTTCTTCGGCCAGCTTGACGGTCAGGTCCATGTCGGTCTTGCCTTCAGGCCCATGAACGAGGTCCTTGATCTGGCGCGTTTCGTAACCCTGCTTGGCGGCGACCGCGCCGTCCACTTTGGCAAACGCGTCGGAAAACGGATTCGTCGGAAAATCGTCCGCCAGATTCACGCCTTTGTTCACCTGCTCGGTCGAGTAAATCTTCGTCCCGTTGCCCCAGGTGACTTTGTAATTTTTCGCCGTTCCATTTTTCACCACCAGCATCAGACGGTTCAGATCCTGGTTGAACGGCACGAGGGACATGCCGGAGCGAATGCTGGTATCGCTGTTTAGTTCGCCTGTGGCGCAGAACGGATACCGATGGCTCCTGATTTGCAACTCGCCGTCCTTGAATGAAATGAGTTCGTGGCCCATGGAAACCGTCGCCTGGTGGTGCGCGAGGTCCACGGTGAACGTGCCGATGTCTCCGTCGAGGCCAAGTCCCTTCAAAAAGGCTGTTGCCATGACGAGTTGCCCCGCCCAACCGGGATGGACGCCGTCCTTGCCGGCGATTGCATAGTCCGCGCCGTATTGCTTCCGCGCTTCAAACCCGGCGATCAGCATCGGCCAGAAAACGTCCGCAAAACCGACTTTTTCGGCTTCGGCGATTTCGATGCCGATATTCCGGAGATTGCAAAGGTTCAGATTCAGGTCTTCGATCGTGCCGCTGGCGCCGTTGACCCAGCCGGGCATTTTCCCGACGCAACCAGGTGAACCTTGAATAACGCGCACCCCGTGTGTCTTGAAGGACTCAACAATTTCGGTGGACTTTTCGCGATAGGTCTGGCCGATGCGCTCTTCGTAAGGGCGATACTCGTGGTCGTTCATGCCGTAGCAGGTCGTGGCGACGGTCGGTTTGAACCGCAGGCAATCGTTCGTCATGCGCGCGAGAAAACCCGGCGCGCGCTCGCCGCTCCAGCCATATTGACGGACGGTGATCCCCAGCTCGGGCACGCAAACCGTCAGATAAGTCTCCATGATCCGGGAATACATCTTCTGTTCGGTAATCGAGTCACCGCAGATGGCCAGCCGGTCACCTTTCTTCAAAAGCAAACCACTTGGCCTGGGCGCTTTCTTCGGACTGAACTTCGCGAAATAAGGGTCGTCCGGTTTGAACTCGAACTGCTCGGAGGCAAAAACGGAAACCGCGATTTGAGCGAGCAAAAGGGAAAGCAGGATTTGTTTCATAGGTTTGATGGCGGGAGTCTTTGGTTTTCGACGGTGTCCGTCAAGCGCGGAGGCGGACCGGTAGGGGTGAAGTTTGAATTGCCGGTGGGCGTACTCGCGAGCCGCCAGGAACAGGGCTCCGGATTTCGGGTTCGCGACAACCCGTTCCGACGGAGGACCGTGCAGCCCTGCTCCATTACCCCTGCGCTTCCATTTTCACCCAGAGGGTGGGCATTGAAACGCACAGTTGCCAATCCGGCACGAAACTGCTAGTCTCGCACATAGAGCCCGGATAACCGGCGATAAAAATATGAAACACTTCAGTGCTTCCCGTGTTGGCAGAACTTTTCCAGCCAGAGGTTTTACTTTGATCGAACTGTTGGTGGTGATCGCCATTATCGCCATTCTGGCGGCGTTGCTGCTACCCGCGCTCGCGGCCGCCAAAACCAAAGCCCAAGGAATCATGTGCCTGAGCAACAACAAACAGCTCCTGCTCGCCTGGCACCTGTATGCCGGTGATTACAATGAAATCTGCTGCAACAACTTCACCATTCCAGGCACGGTAAACGCTATTCAAACCAAAAAGTTTGATAACTGGGTGAACAATCTCATGGAGTGGAACCCGAACGAAATGGCTCCAAGCAGTATCTCTTGGCCAAGCGTGACCAACGTTGACTGGGTCAAGAACGGCGTGCTCTCAAAATATACGTCCGCCGCGCTTGGTATTTACAAATGTCCTGCAGACAACTTTGTGAGTCCGGCGATGCGTAAGGCGGGTATGAGCTCTCGTCTTCGCAGCAACTCGATGAACGCCTTGTTCGGCTACAGCGGTACCGATGGTCCAGACGACCGCAACGGCAAAGCTTGGGCCGACCCGAATTACCGGCAATTTCTGAAGCAAACAGACGTTCCGCAACCGGCGTCCACTTGGCTCACGGTGGACGAGCATCCGGATTCGATCAACGACAGCTTTTTTATCGTGAGTAGGACCGCGAGCCAATGGGGTGATACCCCTGCCTCCTATCATAACGGAGCCTGTGGCTTTTCGTTTGCTGACGGACACGCTGAGATACGTAAATGGCTGAGCCGAACATCCAAATACAAAGTTTATTACACTGCTGGCCCTCCCACCATCGGCTTCGATGCCGCCGGTAAGACGGATTTCCGATGGTACAATGATCGGACCGGTTGGACATTAGTTCGTTGAGCCGTGCGATTTTTGAGCGTAGTTTACTCGGCCACTCGGAAAGCGGCTACCCCGTATCTATTCAGTCCAAG
>QHPA01000080.1 GCA_003218935.1 Verrucomicrobiota bacterium | reverse complement strand
AGGCAGTTTCTTTAACGTGGCTCTGGTCGGCGACAGCGCGCCGTGCATCTCGCTGCCTCCCCGCGGCCGCACCGCTCTTCCAGGCGTGAGCCTGGAGTTGACCTGCACCGTCAGCGGCACACCGCCGCTTTTGTATCAGTGGCAGCGCGATGGCGTTGATGTTCCAGACGCGACGAATTCAAACTTTTTGATCAACAGCGCCAGCGCAGCGGACGCAGCCGGTTATCGGGTGATGGTCACGAACCGTCATGGCAGCGCGACCAGCGAAGTGGCAACGGTGACGCTCGGCCCGATTATTGCGTGGGGTAACAATGGCGGCGAACAGACCTGGATACCGGCTGGCGTGACCAATCCCGTGCAAGTCTCCGTCGGCGCCGACTTCAGCGCGGCTCGGTCGGCCGACGGTTCAGTGGTTGACTGGGGAGATTTACTCAGCGTGAGCGTGCCGGCCAATATCACTCGTTGCACTGCCATCGCCGCCGGCGCTTATCACATCGTTGCTCTGCTGGAAGACGGCTCGGTAACAGCGTGGGGTGAAAATTTCTTCGGACAAATCAATGTGCCGGCTGGACTGGCCAAAGCGGTGGCGGTCGCCGCGGGAGAATCACACTCCCTGGCCCTTACGGCGGACGGGAACGTGGTCGTCTGGGGCAACACGAACTACGCAGGGCCGGACCAAATTGTGGGTCTTTCCAATGTGGTCGCGATCGCTGTCGGGAGTTATCATTCGCTCGCTTTGAGGGAGGACGGCACAGTCGTGGCCTGGGGACAGAATTTCAGCGGGGAAACCAACGTGCCGGCGGACCTGAGTGATGTCGTGTCCATTTCGGCGGGTTACGAGCATAGTATGGCGCTAAAATCGGACGGAACGGTGGTCGCCTGGGGCACAGGCGGTTCGAGTCTGATCCAACCGCCGCCGGGCCTTTCCAATGTTGTTGCCATCGCCGCCGGGTTCAACACGTGCCTCGCGCTCAAGAGCGACGGAACACTTGTGACCTGGGGAAACAACTCTTACGGACAGACAAACGTCCCTTTCCCGCTCAACAACGTGGTCGGCATCGCCTCCGGCTGGTTCCATAATCTCGCCATTGTCGGCGATGGCAAACCCGTGGTTACGTCATTTGTTCCGCGTCGATCGGTGACGGCGGGCGCCACATTGCAACTGGCTGCGCTGGCGACAGGCGCGGAGCCGCTTCGCTATCAATGGCAGTACAAGGGCACAGACATTCCAGGCGCGACCAACGCGTCCTTGACACTGGCCAATGTGCCGCTGTCCGCGGCCGGCGATTATCGCTGCATCATCAGCAATGGCTCCGCTTCGTTGGCAGGCCCGATTACGACCGTGACGGTCGTTCGCGAGCCGCTGCGTTTCGAGACGACGCCCGACGCGTTGAGTTTTACCAATGGAATCGCGCACCTGCGGCTGACAGGGCTGGCCGGCGCCGGCGCGGTGACCATTTTCGCTTCGACCAATCTGACGGACTGGGAAACCGTGCTCAGTCACGCGCCCGCCACCGGGACATTGGACTTCGACGACACCGGGGCAACGAACACGGCCCGCTTCTACAGGGCGGTGGAAGGTCCGTGACCGAACCTCTTCACCGGGCGGCGCACAGGTCTTCTCGTCTCAGTTTCCTGCAACGCTGGTGTACGGGTGTCCCGCGTGTCCCGCCCGTGAATTTTTGGTTCGGCGCTGATGGATGGGAAGCCCGTGTGTTTCAGACATGCTGCCGAGAGCGGAAACTTACGGGCGAGACGCCCGTGCCACCAGCCGGCAGAACCGGCAGAGTAGTTGACTTGAGACTTGCGGGAACTGCGCTACATCTGGTGGAATGGCATCGCGCGAGCGATGAAGTAGCATGCAGCACTACCCCAGACACTACTGCGGCGTGTTCGGCATTTACGGCCATCCGAATGCCGCCGAGTTGACGTACTACGGCCTGTACGCCCTCCAACATCGCGGCCAGGAAAGCGCGGGCATTGTCACCTGCGACGGCAGGCAATTCCGCAAGCATGTCGGCATGGGATTGGTGTCGCAGATTTTTGACAGCGAGAAACTTCACGCCCTTGTCGGCAGCATGGCCATCGGGCATACCCGTTATTCGACGACGGGTTCCTCCCAGTTGAGCAATGCCCAGCCGATGACCGTCAACTCCTCAAAAGGCCAGTTGGCCATCGCCCATAACGGCAATTTGACCAACGCCGCCGAGTTGCGCGATGCGCTCGAATCCAAGGGACTGCCGTTTCAAACCACCGTTGACAGCGAAATCATCCTGATGTTGCTGGCCCAACCGACACTGGGCGGCAAAGAAAACAACCTCGTCCAGACGGTCCGCCGAATCGAAGGCGCTTACTCACTCGTCATCATGACGGAACAGGAACTGATCGGCGTGCGCGACCCGCATGGATTTCGACCGTTGTCCATCGGGAGGGTGGGCGATGGCTGGGTGCTCGCCAGCGAGACCTGCGCGTTCGACCTGATTCACGCCCGGTTCGTCCGCGACGTCGAGCCGGGCGAAATCGTCATCATCAACCAGGACGGCCTGAAAAGCATTCAGGCATTTCCCGAGCAGACGCGCCGGGCGTTCTGCATTTTCGAATATGTCTATTTCGCCCGGCCCGACAGCACCATCGCCAACCGGAACGTCTATGAGGCGCGGGTGGAAATGGGCCGCCAACTCGCGCGCGAGCATCCGATCGACGCCGACATCGTCGTGCCCGTGCCCGACAGCGGCAACTGCGCTGCGCTCGGTTATTCAGAGGAGTCCCACATTCCTTTCGAAATGGCCTTCGTGCGCAATCACTATGTCGGGCGAAGCTTCCTCCAGCCCTCACAACTCATCCGCGACTTCGACGTGCGCGTGAAGCTGAACCTCATCGGCGAGCTGGTGAAGGGCAGGCGCGTCATCATTGTGGACGATTCCATCGTGCGCGGCACGACCTGCAAGGCGCGTGTGAAAACACTCAAAGAAGCAGGCGCAAAAGAAGTGCACGTGCGCGTCAGTTGCCCGCCGCACCGGAACCCGTGCGTTTATGGCATCGATTTTCCCGACCGAAGCAAGCTCATGGCGGCGAATCATTCCCTCGAGGAAATCTGCCGATATCTTAACGCCGATTCGCTCGCTTATCTTTCCCGGGAAGGCATGGTGAAGGCGACCGGCCTGTCCGGGAACTCCTTTTGCATGGCTTGTTACGACGGCGATTATCCCGTGCCGTATGACCCGATGGTGGACAAGCACATCATGGAACGCCGGCGCGCCCGGGTCGAGACCCTCAGCGAAGCGCTCGTCAAGGAAGAGCTGCAGCCGCGGTTGCTCTAGTTTTCGGCAGTGTCTTAATTTCAAAATCTGAATTGTAGCGGCGCTCTGTGAGCGCCCTTTTCGGCGGCCACAGACCGCCGCTACAACTTGACAGCTCAACAAGCTGCGGCACCTTACCCCCGCTTATCGGGCCGGTTCATCGTGAATCGGCGTTTATTTGACAACGAAAACTCAACTTGACTCATAATTATGGCAATGAACGCAGCTGACTTGACAAAACAGCCGCCGCGCAGTCCGCGCACGCGCCTCGGCGGTTACGTGATCCTTCCCCGCATGCTCGACAAAGGCCGCGCCACGATTGCCGGCAAACACGGCGAATACAAATATGCCTGCCCGCTCGACCAGCGGTTCCTCGAATTTGCCGGCATCGACCCCGCAGCCTTGAAGAAGCAGTTGGCCGCAGGCAAGGGCGACTGGGAGGTCCTCCAATGGATCAATGCCAACTCGAAGACGAAACCTGCCGCGCCGGAAATCGCCGCCTGGTCCACGTTCCAGGAACAACGCGTGCCGACGGACCCCGAATCGCGCGCCTTTTTCAACGAACTTCACTCCAAAGCGGCGGAGTACCGAGAGGATATTGCGACGTGGTTCGACCTGCTTGACCTCGACGACTACGTTAGTTTCGGCGGCAAGGCGTGACGAGCCCGATGGGGTGTAGGAGTAATGGGGTTATGGGATCCATACCCAAAGACCTCAGCACTCCGTTACTCCAGCACTCCTACTCCCTTTCCGGCCCCTGCGCTTCCGCGACCTTCCTCAAATACTCGAACGAGTAAAGGCCGCTCGAGTGGCCGTCGCCCCAGATCGGTTGAACGGCATAGCCGCCGACGTTCGCGATGCGCCGGAGCTGGAACGCCTGCGGTGACAACGCTCGGTTCGGATTCCGGTAAACGTTGCCCATGATGTCGCCCTCACCTTTGCAGCCGGCGCAAGGGCAACAACGGCGTAACGTTTCCAATTGCACAAAACTTTCAGTGCCGTCGTCCCACTTGATGGCCAGTTCCTCGCCGACATGCTGAATGTCCTCGGGGCGCACAACCACAGGTTAAGCAGTTCCCAAACCGGGCGTCCACAGGCGCGGTGCGCTTTGGAAGGCAACTCTGAATTAGCATCGTCTAACTTTCATAGTTGACACTATACACGGGTCCTTGTATAGCTCGTGGTTATGAGCGCCAACGATGCGAACCAAGACCCGGCCGAAAGGCCGTGGCGATTGCCTCCTGGCACGCCTAGTCTGTCGGAGGTGCATCGCAGCATCCCGGTGCCGAAGGGACTGAACTTTTGGCGCAAGATGCTGGCGTTCTCCGGGCCGGGCTATCTGGTGGCGGTCGGCTACATGGATCCTGGCAATTGGGCGACGGACCTGGCGGGCGGGTCGGCGTTCGGTTACACGCTGCTGAGCGTCATTCTCGTCTCGAACCTGATGGCGATTCTGCTCCAAGCGCTCTGCGCGAAACTCGGCATCGTCACCGGGCGCGACCTCGCCCAGGCCTGCCGCGACCATTATTCCAAACCGGTTGCGATCCTCCTTTGGCTGCTTTGTGAAGTCGCCATCTGCGCCTGCGATCTTGCCGAAGTCATCGGTTCAGCCATCGCGTTGAATTTGTTGTTCAAAATTCCTCTGACCTGGGGCGTCTGCATCACCGCGCTCGACGTGCTGGTCGTGATGTTTCTTCAGAACAAAGGATTTCGCTACATCGAAGCGCTCGTCGTCACGCTCATCCTCACGATTGGCGGGTGTTTCCTGATGGAAATCATCTTCTCCCGGCCGAATGTCGCCGAGGTTTTCGGCGGCCTGGCGCCGAAGTTTGAAATCATCAGGAACACTCAGATGCTTTACGTGGCCATTGGCATCCTTGGCGCGACCGTGATGCCGCATAATCTCTACCTCCACTCTTCCATCGTGCAGACGCGCAAATACGAGCAGAACGCGGAAGGCAAGGGTGAGGCTATCAAGTTTGCAACGATCGACTCAACGACTGCGCTGATGTTTGCGCTCTTCATCAATGCGGCCATCCTGGTGGTGTCGGCGGCAACATTTCACACGCGCGGCGAGCATAACGTCGCAGAAATCCAGGACGCCTACAAACTGCTCAGTCCGATGCTCGGTGTGCCGGTGGCCAGCGCGCTGTTCGCCATCGCGTTGCTGGCGTCCGGCCAAAACTCGACGCTCACCGGCACGCTGGCGGGGCAGATTGTGATGGAGGGTTTTCTCAATATCCGCCTGCGCCCATGGTTGCGCCGGCTCATCACGCGGCTGATCGCCATTGTGCCCGCGGTGATTTGCACGGCGCTTTACGGCGAACGCGGCACTGCGAACTTACTGGTCTTGAGTCAGGTCATCCTGAGCATGCAGCTTTCGTTCGCAGTGATCCCGTTGGTGATGTTCACCAGCGACCGCGCTAAAATGGGAGCATTTGCCAATCCGCCGTGGGTAAAAATTTTGGCCTGGCTGACGGCCGGAATTATTGTTTTGCTGAACGTCAAATACCTGTTCGATAAGTTGCTGGAGTGGCTGGGCTGAGCGTTTGTACCTGAAAACCACCATGTATCGCAAGATTCTCGTTGCTCTGGAAAACAGCCGCGCGGACGAAAGCCTCCTGCCGCACGTCACCGAGCTGGCCAAACGGCTCCACTCGCAATTGTTGCTGGTGCACGTGGCCGACGGCTGGGTGGCGCGGAATTTCGAGCAACTCAAACTCGCAGAGTCTCAAGAGATGAAGGACGACCGGAACTATCTTATGGAGACCGCTGCCAAGCTGCGCGCCGCAGGTTTGGAAGTATCCGCCCACCTTGCCCTCGGCGACCCGCCCACGGAGATTATCCGCACCGCCGAACGCGAACAGTGCGATTTGATCGCGATGACGATGCACGGCCACCGGCTGGTCGGTGATCTGATCTTCGGCAGCACGATTCACGAAGTCCGGCACAGAACCACCGTGCCCGTACTGTTGGTGCGCGCCGCCGGGAAGTAGCGTTCCGCCTCTGCAACTTTTTGGCCGCCACTGGTGGTACAGCTTGGTGGCCGAGGTTTTCTGTGAACCGGGTGGGGCGAGACTCCGTCGAGCCCTAACTTCGATCCATTGGAGATCAGGGCTCGACGGAGTCTCGCCCCACCCTTAATGGTCCCAATGCCTGCCAGAATTCACGTCCGGGCTCTCCCATGAGCCGCCCCTCACCCCGTCTCCCCCTCCGAGGGGGGAGACGATGCCCGAAGGGCGGGTGAGGGGGTTGGTTCATGGCTCCGATGCGCGATTTGAAAACCGTGGGTTCTCTTCATGAACGGCCCGATTCCGCAGCAAGGCGTGATGCTTGCTGGCGGATCAGGCTCGCGCGACCAGGTCGGTGTCGCCCGATCGCACGCGCGGCGGCAGCTTCTTTTCGACCGGGACCTTTTCCAGCACCACGAACTTCGGCAAACCGCCCGCGTCCGGTAAATGCAGTTCGCCTTCGATCAGCGGACGGGCGTACTCGATGAACTTTTCGTTCGGCAGGAAACCGTCTTCGGAAATCCACTCGCGCGGCACCAGATGCTCGACGTTCGCGATGTCGCCCAGCGGCTGCAAGTCAGTCGTCCACTTGTAGGGACGGTTCTGGAGGCGGACGAGCTTCACCATGCAACCGCTCTTGCCCGCAACCGCGGCGCGCACAGCCGCTTCGCCACAGGCCGCAGCCTCATCCACGTCCGTTTCGCTGGCGCAATGGGCCGCCGCGCGCTGGGCATAACCGAGCTTCACTGTGCGCGTCTTCAGGCGGAGATTTTCTCCAACAATGTCCGCCAACCGCTCCGCTGCGCCCGATAGCACCGGATGACCGAACGCATCCAGCTTGGTCCTGTCCGCGGCAATTTCCTCGCCCGCCGCGCTTTTCAAACCTTCGCCGACGACCACGATGCAATATTTCAGCGCGGCAACGGTCTCTTTGACCTTGGCCAGGAATTTGTCCTGCAGGAAGGGAACTTCCGGTATCAGAATGAGGTGCGGCGCGTCAACGGGACGGCGCTTCGCCAGCACGGTGCCGGCGGCGATCCACCCCGCCCCACGGCCCATGACCTCGACGATGCAACAGGAGCCGTCGTCCGTGGCCATGCTGCCGACGTCCGCGGCGATTTCCATCACGGTCGTCGCATTGTATTTGATGACCGAGCCGTAGCCGGGGCAATGGTCGGTGTGTGGCAGGTCGTTGTCGATGGTTTTGGGAACGCCGATCACGCGCATTTCAAAGCCGCGTTTGATGGCCTCGTCGTGAATCTTGTGCGCGGTATCCTGCGAATCGTTACCGCCGGCGTAAAAGAGGTAGCGGATATTGTGCGCTTGAAAAACCTGAAAGAGGCGGTCCATGTCGCGCGCGGCGTGCTCCAGCTTTTTCTTGAAGTCGATTTTGTAACGGCAGGTGCCCAGGGCGGCGGCCGGAGTATGTTTCAGACCTTCGATCGTCTGGCGTTTCTCCTCCTGCAGGTCAATCAAATCTTCATTAAGAATCCCGAGTATGCCGTTCAAGCCGCCATAAATTTCCTGAATTTGATCGGGATGCCGTCCCGCTTCCTGAATAACGCCCGCCACGCTGGCATTGATGACCGCTGTCGGCCCGCCGGACTGCGCTACCAACAAGTTTCCAGCCAATTCAGCCATAGTTTTCCAGACGGTTCCCGGGCCCCGAATAGAACTGCTCCCAAACGCCCGATTTCTGATTCAATCGAGCCAAAACCTTGCCAACGGAGAAAACGGCTGTCAAAAGGAAATCCCGATGACAGTGCCAGGAGCGCGCATCTTGACACTACCACCACTGCACGGGTCTGCTCTCCCTCTCCCCGCGAGGGACCGAGCGGGGAGAGGGAAATATTTCCGGGTCACCTATCGTGGCACTGTCAAGATGCGCCAGTGCCAGGCAGTGCGCACCGCCGGGCCCGAACCAGGCGAGCGTCAGACCTCCACCACCGGATTCTCCAACGTGCCGATGCCTGAGATGCTGATGCGCACCGTGTCTTGAGGTTGAAGGGTAAAACTGTCCGGCGGAACAATACCAGTGCCCGTCAGCAACACTACGCCGTGCGGGAAACTTTGGCTGCGAAAAAGAAACGCAACCAGTTCGTCGAACGGCCGCTTGATCTGTCCAACGGATGTTTCGCCCTCGAAAACCGACTGGCCGTTTCGTCGGATTTCCAATTGGATTTTCCAGTTGCGCGCCTCGCCCTCGCTGGCGCCGATGACCATCCACGGCCCGAGCGCGCAGGAGCGGTTGTAAACCTTCGCCTGCGGCAGATAGAGCAGATTTTCCCCCTCGATGTCGCGCGAACTCATGTCATTGCCGATGGTGTAGCCGACGATTTTGCCGCGCGAGTTGATGACCAGCGCCAGCTCCGGCTCCGGCACGTTCCAGCGCGCGTCTTGGCGAATGCCCACCGGTTCACCCGGTCCGACGACTTTCTCCGGCAGCGACTTAAAGAACAGTTCGGGCCGCTCTGCGTCGTAAACACGATCGTAAGCCGTCGCGCTGAAGTCCGACTCCTCCATGCGCGCCTTCTTGCTGCGCAGATAAGTCACTCCGGCAGCCCAGACCTCCTGCGAATCCACAGGGGCAAGCAGCTGGACATCCGTAATTCCGAACGAGGGCAGGTCCGCCTGGGCGAACGCGGCAATCTGAGAAGCCATTCGCTCCACGTCCTGAATTCGCTCCGAGTTCAACGCGCCTGCCAGACCAGACAACCATCCGGCGCTGAGATCGAGCACATATTCACCGCGGACAAGACCGAGCCTGGGGCGACCTCCGAGTGTGTTAAAGCGGCATAGCTTCATGAGCTGTCAGTGGCAAGCTGCCCGTAGTTTTGTTGTGATGATTCGTAAAAACCACCGACAACCAACCACGCACAACCTACGGCTAAGCTGAATAATCCAGATAAACCGTTTTCACCCGCGTGTAGAAATCAATCGCGCCGGCGCCCTGTTCTTTGAAGGAGTCAGTGCTCGATTTTTTCACGCCGCCGAACGGCGCCTGCAACGCAAGGCCGGTTGAAATCTGGTTCACCTTCACCACGCCGGCCTCGATGCGTTCGGTGTAAAGCATCGCTTTGCGAAGGTCACGCGTGACCAGGGAAGCGGACAGGCCGACATCGATGCCGTTCGCCACCGCAATCGCTTCATCAAAATTGTCGACTGCGATGATACCGACGACCGGTCCGAACACCTCTTCGCACGCAATGCGCATTTTCGGCGAAACGTTTGTGAGGACGGTTGGCTGCATGAAATGCCCATGCGCGAAGCCGCCCTCAGTCAAACGCTGCCCGCCGTAAAGGACCCTGGCTCCCTCGCCGGTGGCGATATCCACGTATTCGAGATTCACGTCCAGTTGCTGCTTGCTCACCGCCGGTCCCATCGTCACCCCTTCGCGCAGCCCGTTGCCGACCTGAATGGCCTTGGCCCGCTCGATCAGCTTTTGAGCAAACGCATCGGCGACACTCTTTTCAACGATGACCCGGCTGGTGGCCGTGCAAGCCTGGCCGGTCAGCCCGAAGCCGGCGATGGCGACCAGTTTCGCGGCCAGATCCAAATCCGCATCAGCCAGCACAATGGTCGGATTCTTGCCGCCCATTTCCATCTGCGCCCGAGCCATCCGCGGCGCCAACTGCTGATAAATCTGGTTGCCGACGGCGTGCGAGCCGGTGAACGAGAGGGCAACGACTTTTGGATTGGCCGCCAGCTCACCCCCCACCGCGCGGCCCTCTCCGACGACGACGTTCAATACGCCCTTCGGTAATCCCGCCTCGGCCAGCGCCTTGGCCAATTCGAGCGTCATGGCGGGCGCCTGCGTTGCCGGTTTGATGACGATGGTGTTTCCCGAAACCAGCGCCGGGGCCATTTTCCATGCCGGAATGGCGACGGGAAAATTCCACGGCGTGATCAAACCCACGACTCCAAGAGGCTCGCGCCGCGTGTAGAGCAATTGCAGCGGCAAATCGTGCGGAATGGTCTGCCCGCCGAGCGTGTAGCTCAGTCCTCCAAAGAAACGAAAAATGTCGATGGCTCGTTGGACTTCGCCGGTGCTTTCGGCGAGGGTCTTGCCCTCCTCGCGCGTCAGCAGTTCGGCCAGCTCGGCCTTTCGCGACTCGAGGCGGTGTGACGCTTGGCTGAGGATTCGACCGCGCGCCACCGGCGTCGTCGCGGCCCAGGCGGCGTAAGCCTTCCTCGCCGCTTCAATCGCCGCGTCCGCCTCCTCTTTCCCGCCCGCCGGATAGGATGCCACGACTTCGCGTGTGTCGGCCGGGTTGAAGCGCTGAACTGTTTGGCCGGATTTGGCCGGGGCCCATTCGCCGCCGATGAAATTCTGATACGTTCGCATGTTGGACTCTGCACAACGAGTAACAGGAATCCGGCTGCGTGAAAAACTATTTATTCCGGCGGATCATTTTCAGGACCGGGCCGCGTATCCGGAACCGTGTTTGAGCAGCAGTGTTGTCAAAAAACCGATCACGACGCCGGACAGATGCGCCGTCATGCTCACCTGCGGAACCAGCCAGTCAAACAGTGTTTGCAGGGCCACAATGAACAGAATGGAAACCAACCGGCGTGAGGCGATGCGAGCCTTGTATCGCTGCCACCCGCGTAACAGAATGGCGCCGGTGCTGCCGACCAGACCCATGACACAGGCGGAGGCGCCGACCAGCAGCTCGTCGTTTCGGGCCGTGGTCATAAACGCCAACGCAACGCCCATCGCACCAATGCCGGACAACAAAT
>QHPA01000406.1 GCA_003218935.1 Verrucomicrobiota bacterium | reverse complement strand
GCGTGCGAAGTCGCTTTTACCGGCGTGAAAGTCCGCCGGTGGCGGGTTCTCCTGCAACCTTCGATCGACCGTATGAACCAATTACAGCCCCAGACAAACGCACTCCGAATCCGACGGCGCAGACATCGGTGGCGATCCGGCTTCGTAAACCGGGACGCTTCCAGGCAGATGGCGAGTCGAAATGGGCAACCTTGCGCGCCCTCCGTCCCTGGCCCGGTCGTCGCCATCCTCTCGCCCGCCCAAGCGGCGCTCCGAAGGATGACAAGCTTTCTCCGCACGGCGGTGCGGTGGGTGGAAAAGCCCGTCTTTCCGGGAACGAGCGGGCCGGCGCATGAGGCCGCTGCGGTCCGGGCCTTCCCCGCGGCCAAGCGTCTCTACGACATTGTTTTTTCCCTGGCCGGTCTGGTGGCGCTCAGCCCGGCGTTTCTGCTGATTGGCGCGCTCATAAAAATTGCCGATGGGGGAGACATTTTCTACCGTCAAATACGGATTGGTCTTCAGGGACGACCATTCCGAATCTGCAAATTCCGCACGATGGTGCCCGCGGCGGAGCAGGTCGGGCCGTTCGTCACGAAGGACGGCGATGCTCGCGTTACCTGGATCGGCCGGACCCTGCGTCGGACGAAGTTGGACGAATTGCCACAGCTTTGGAATGTATTGACGGGCGAAATGAGTCTGGTCGGCCCGAGACCCGAGGTTCCCCGCTACGTCCAGCATTACACTGCGGAACAACGTGACATTTTGCGGTGCAAGCCCGGGATCACCGATCTGGCATCTTTGTGTTTCCGCGACGAGGAGGTGTTGCTGGGAAACGCGGACAACCTGGAGGAGTTTTACATTCAGCAATGCATGCCGCGAAAGCTGGGGCTCAATCGGGAATACGCCGAGCGCGCGAACTTGTTGAGCGATACCTGGATCATTGTGCGAACCGTCTGTCCGTATTGGATCGGCGTGCTGGCAACTTATGGAATCATCCTGGCGGCATCCTTTTGGCTCTCCTGCCAACTGGTTTACGATTTCGTGCCACCGGCAGTGTCCGCGCTTCAGTTTTGGCGTGAGATTTCCGTGGTGCTCGCCTTGCAGCTTGGGTGCCTGACTTGGCGTAATCAGTGCCGGGGATTGCTCAGCTACTTCAGTTTTCCCGAACTGCGGCAAGTCGGCACCGCGCTGGGCCTGGCTACTCTCTGTCTGCTCGCCTGGTGGGCCGCCGGCGCCGGCAGCCCTCCGCGGAACTTCATTCTCGTCGATTTTCTTTTGTCGGTTTCTTTGCTCAGTGGCTTTCGCGTGTTGCTGCGGCGGTGGCGCGAGCGCTCGGCGGGAGAGGAAGACGCGTCTGTCGATCCGCCGTCGCGAGTCGGCATCATCGGGGCCGGAAGCACGGGCGCGAAACTCGCGTTGGAGCTGATCGCCAAAAAGAAATTTGGCCGAGTCATCGTCGCTTTCTTCGACGATGACTCTCAGAAATGGCAGAAGCGCATCCACGAAGTGCCCGTGGTCGGCATGCCTGAATGTCTGCTCGACGGCTGGAGCGGAAAACTCGACGAAGTGGTCATCGCCATGCCCAGCGCTCCGGCGGAGCGAATCCGTGAGCTGGATCAACTGCTCCGCCAAACCGGCTTGAGATTCTATACGGTCAGCTGTCCGATCAAATTCTGGGGACGGCAGCAGACGACGTGATCCATCGTTAACGCCTCCTGACGTCACGGCTGTTTCAACTATTTAACCGGGATACATTGTCATGAGCTTTACGCGCATCTGCCTTGTCCTGTCCTACGCTGCCGCGTTGGTCGGCAGTCTTTGGTTGGGGTATCAACTTCGATTCGACTTTGCTGTGCCGCCGGAAGCCGAGCGAACGTTTCTGCTCGTGTTCGCCTGGGTCATCGGCTTCAAGCTGGTTTGTCTGTGGCGATTGCGCCAGTTCGAGGTGCTCGTGGGTTATTTCAGCCTGCCGGATTTTTCGCGGCTGTTCTGGGTTCTGCTCGCCACGAGCTTCATCGTGTTCGGGATCTCCGCGCATCTGGGCTCGGATTACGCGCCGCCACGGAGTGTGGTTTTGGTCGACTTCAGTTTCTCCATCCTCGGGCTGACCGCCATCCGCCTGGCGTTTCGCCAGGCGCGCACTCGTGCCACCGCGCGCACGCCAAGTCTGCCCCGCCAACGCGCGCGACGCGCGGGAATCATTGGCGCGGGTCTGGTCGGGACGGCGCTGGCACAGGAGTTCGCCATACGGCGCGACCTCGGTTTGCAGGCCGTCGCATTCTTTGACGACGATCGCATGAAATGGGGAAAGCGCGTGCAAAACGTTCCGGTGGTCGGCGCGCCGGAGACTTTGCTGAACGACAAAATGGATTTGGAGCTGGAGGAAGTGATTATCGCCATGCCGAGCGCCACGGCCAAACGGGTGGCGGAAATTGTCAAGACTCTGCAGCGGCTCCAAATCAAATTCAGCACCGTCCCCTCCATCTACGAACTCACTACCGGCCAGGCCAAGGTGAGCCAGTTGCGGTCCGTGGAAGCTCAAGATCTGCTGGGCCGGGAGCAGGTGCGGCTGGCCACGGACGACATCGAACACCTGCTACGGGATCGCGTGGTGATGGTGACGGGCGCCGGCGGGAGCATTGGCGGCGAACTGTGCCGACAAATCGCCGGCTATTCTCCGCGTCGTCTGCTGCTGGTAGAGCAATCTGAAGTTCAACTTTTTCAAATCCAACAGGACTTGATGCATTGCAGCTGCGGCGAAGCGATCGTGCCTCTGGTGGCGAATATTCTGGATCAACGGCGATTGGACTATATTTTCCAGCACTATCATCCCCAGGTCATTTTTCATGCGGCCGCCCACAAGCATGTGCCCATGATGGAAACGCAACCGGGCGAGGCCGTCAAAAACAACGCGCTGGGAACTTTGCGGCTCGCCGAGACATGCGCAAAACACCCAACGGACCGTTTCGTCCTGATTTCAAGCGATAAAGCCATTAACCCAACCAGTGTCATGGGGGCAACCAAGAGACTTGCGGAAATGTGTGTGCAGTCGCTCGACGTCAGCCAGCCGGGAGCCACCCGCTTTATGGCCGTCCGGTTCGGCAATGTGCTCGGGTCCTCTGGCAGCGTCGTTCCGATTTTCAGCAAACAAATTGCCGCCGGCGGACCGGTCACCGTCACTCATCCGGAT
>QHPA01000405.1 GCA_003218935.1 Verrucomicrobiota bacterium | reverse complement strand
AAATCGGACAACTCCGCGCCCGCGGGTCCGGGTGTGCGATGAACCCAAATGGATTTTGAGGCTCCCAGCCGGGGGCATTATGACGCGATGCGCATATTGTGGTCGGGAAAATGGCGACGGCGCGGCACTCTGCCGAGAGTGTGGCGGCGAATTGACCGTGGAGACCGTTGTCTCCGAAGCGCCGCCGCCCGCGCAGAAGATCGCTCTGTTGCAAAACGAAATTGAGGCCGAATTATTGGAAGAGGAGTTGACCAATCGGAACATCCCGCATTGTCTTATCAGCTATCACGACTCGGCTTTTGACGGCCTGTTCCAGTTGTATCGCGGATGGGGACACGTCGAGGCGCCCACCGAATTCAAGGACGCCATCGTGTCTGTCCTGGAGGACATTCGAGCGGCCAGTCCGGAGCCGGAGAAACCGGCTTCGAGCCCGGACGGCAACGAGCAAGATTGATAATCTGAGTATGGTGGCGGTGTCGCCGGCGCTGTCCTCATTTTTCTTGTAACATCGAGCCTGCGGCTAGAAATCGGCGCGAGACACCGACGCTGCAATAACTGAATTTGGACACTGGCCAATCGCCGCTCTTGGCCCAGTCCGGGTGATTCGCTGGCGTGAATTTGAAGTGTGCGCACCTGTCATGAAAAAGTGCGTTTACTGCGGACGCGAAAATAGCGACGACGCGACAGAATGCCGCGAGTGCGGCACGTCGGAATTTGTCGTGCCCGCTCCAGCGCCCACGCAACCTCGCGTTGAGCTGGGCAAAGGCGAGCCAGGAACCACCCCGCCGGAGGATTCAATTCCAGAACTGCCCATTCCTGGAGAAAGCATGATTTGCCCGACGTGCCACACACTCAATGTGCCGGGCGTGGCGTTTTGCAGAGGTTGTGGCGGCCCACTTGGATTTATTTCCACTATTGGCCCGCTGGAGACGGCTTACGCCGAAGGCTTCGCTTACAGGCAGGCCGTCCAGGGACGCCCTAAGTTTATCGTCGTGTTGGGCATCTGGTTGATTTTCTTTCCAATCCTCATCACATGCATCGGGGTCGGTTTTTCGATTCTCAAGGGAGTCATCGATGGGAATGGCGGGGTCGCCGGCATCATTGGTTTTTTCCTGTTCTGGATTTGTGTCGGCTTCGGTGCGATTTCCGCCGTCATGCTTTATCGAGTCACGAAAAATTGTTTGACCATCCCAAAACGAACACTCGATGCCACCCATGACTGAAGTTCGGCGGAAACGAAAACGGGCCGACTCGAAGTGAAGCAAGTGTGCCGGACTTTCAATGGTCCGCCGCTTTCCGGCTCTTGCTTTCGGCGATGACTTTTTGTTCGAGCTCGCGCGGCATTTCTTCGTAGTGGCTGAATTCTTCGGCGTGGATGCCGCGGCCGCCGGTCAATGAGCGAACCGTGGTCGCGTAGTGATAAAGCTCCATTGCGGGGACTTGCGCCTTGACGACTTGAAAAGAGCCGTCGGTGTCCATCCCCAGGATTTTTCCGCGGCGGCTGGAGAGGTCGCCGATCACCTTTCCGAGCGCGTCTTCGGGGATTTTGATTTCGAGGTTATAGATCGGTTCGAGCAAGCCGGGACGGGCGTTGGTGAACGCTTCCTTGAACGCTTCCTTACCGGCGATTTGAAACGAAATGTCGTTGGAATCCACCGGGTGCATTTTGCCGTCGTAGAAATCAATCTTCAAATCCACCACGCGGTAGCCGGCCAGGATGCCTTCCGTACAGGCCGACATGACACCCTTCTCGACGGACGGAACATAAACGCGGTCCACATTCTGACCGGAGAGAGTTTGAGTGAACTCGACGCCGGTATTGCGCGGTCTGGGTTCGATACGCATCCAGACCTCGGCGAATTGGCCGGCGCCGCCGGTCTGTTTTTTGTGGCGATACTTCGATTCTGCCCGGGCTTTGATGGTCTCGCGAAACGGTATCCTCGGCGGGATAAGGTCGATCTCGACCTTGTAGCGGCGTTTCAACCGGTCGGTCAGCACAGCCAGGTGCAAATCGCCCTGGGCAGACATCACGGTCTGATGCAATTCGCCGTCCACGTGATAGAGGAAGGTCGGGTCTTCTTCGTGCAGCGCGGCCAGGCCGGTCGCGATTTTGTCCTCCTCACCTTTCGAATTCAGCTTGAGTGCGGCGTGAACGTTGGGTTTCGGATAGACCACCTTGGGCAGCGTGACGATCAGGCGCGGGCTGCAGAGCGTGTTGCCGGTGTGCGTGTCCTTCAGTTTAACGACTGCGCCGATGTCGCCGGCGTTCAGGCTGTTGATCGGCGCGCGGTTTTTGCCGTTGAGGATGTAGATCTGTCCAATCTTTTCGGTGATGCGGCGGTCGCTGTTGTAAAGCTCCGTCCCGACTTTTACCGAGCCGGAGTAAAGCCTGAAAAAAGAGAGTTCGCCAAACTGCGCCTCGCTCATGGTCTTGAAGACGTAGAGAACCGGCTCAGGACTGGAGAGGGAGACTTGCGTCTCATTGCCGTTGGCGCCAACAGCCTCGACCTTTTCGCGGTCAACCGGCGACGAACCGTATTTGGCGATGAAGTCCATGAGACGCGCGACGCCGACGTTCGTCTCCGCCGACGTGCAAAACACCGGAATAAACGACTGCTTTTGGATGGCCGCATGAACACCAGCGCGCAGCTCGTCCTCGGTCAAACTTCCTTTGTCAAAGAACTTCTCGAGCAACGAATCGTCGGACTCGGCGATGTACTCGATCAGTTGCTTGTGCAGTTGGTTGACCTTTTCCGCCCAGTCGCCGGTGGCCGGGACTTCCTGAAACTTGCCGCTAAAATCGTTCTGATAAGTGACGATCTCACTGCGCATGACATCCAGAACGGTGCTGAAGCCGGGGCCGGGATTGACCGGCCAGTTCATCGGGAAGACGCGTTCGCCATAATGTTCGCGGCATTGGGCCAGGACCTTCTCGAAGTTCGCCTGTTCCTTGTCCATCGCGTTAATCACAATCATCTTCGGGATGCGATATTGCGTGGCGTAACTCCAACCTTGATCGGTTCCGACACCCACGCCGTGGTGAACATGGACCACCACCAAAGCGAAGTCGCCCACGCGCAATGCCCCCAGACCTTCGCTGATGAAGTCGAGATAGCCCGGCGTGTCGATGATGTTGAACTTCTTCCCCAGCCATTCTGTGTGAAGCAGGGATGCATGCACGGAGATCTGGCGTTGTTGTTCGCTTACGTGGTAATCAGAGATGGTCGTGCCATTGGTGATGCTGCCCATCCGACGAATGACACCGCCGCACACCAGCATTGCCTCGCT
>QHPA01000079.1:13065-16866 GCA_003218935.1 Verrucomicrobiota bacterium | reverse complement strand
ACCAGGTCCGCGGTCACATCCCCATCGGCGCCGTAAGCGTGGTAAGGCGGCAACGCGTCCGATGCCTTGTCTGAGGTGCGGTCGCCCGCGACAGCGGGCTCGTGCAGGCGCGCGGTAAACCGCGCCGGCGCGACCAGCTCCAGCGCCTGCGTTTTCGGTGTGGGATAAAGCACGTAAAACGTTTCGATCTGCGCGTCCCAGCCCCATTCGCGAAATTTCTCGAGCATGAACTCGGCGTTTGCCTTGTTGTGTGTCGAACCTACGTGGTTCGGTTCGGCCGACATGCGCTCAAGCCACGCGCGCTGTTCGGCGGGATCAAGCTGGGCATCGAATTTCTTTTCCAGCGCTCGTTGATTCACTGCATTTCGGGCGGTGAACCCGATCATCGTCTTGGGGTCACTGGCGAATGCTGTTGCCACGAACAAACACGAACTGACGATGGAACATACGATTTGTGCCACGGGACCGGGCGTCATAAAGAGACGTGTTTGCATAAGTGTTTGGCTTCGGGAGTCGAGGTTTTTAGCATGCAAAATGTCGGCATTACTCACGATCTGTTTCGTTGTTCGCGCCGACGGTGCCATCCAAAGATCCTGAGTCGTACCAACTCGCATTGATATTCGGAGCAATAACACAGCTGCCGCGGTGCAGCAACTCCCTTACCCGCCCCTCTGCCCTCATCGGATGTGAAGAGTGAGGTGAAGGCCGGGTGAGGGGGGCGAAATGCTTCGATTCTCTGCCGGTTCATCACCAGCCTTGCCAATGACAGAAGGCGATCTGTATTCTCTGTCCGATTTTAACGAAAGCTCAATCAACGGCATGAAGGTCCGCGTCCGTTTTGCTCCCAGTCCAACCGGTTTTCTACACATCGGCGGCGCACGCACAGCGCTGTTCAACTGGCTCTACGCACGCCATACCGGCGGCACGTTCATTCTGCGCATCGAAGACACTGACGTCGCGCGTAACACGCGGGAGGCGGTCGAAGTCATCCTGAACGGCTTGCGCTGGCTCGGCCTCGACTGGGACGAGGGGCCGCTGGTAGGGTCGTCGCGCTGCGACGACCAGACGCTGCAGCGCGGCGTCCCTGCCAGCAAAGGCGCGCACGGGCCTTAAAGGTCTCGCCTACGACCACGAAGGCGCCGTGAAATTCAAAATGACGCGCGAGCCGATCGTCATCCCCGATCTGATCGTGGGAAATGTGACCCGTGAACTGACCGACCGCGAGCGGCTCGATCCGGATTTTGTCATCGTCCGTTCCGACGGGCAGCCGGTGTTTCACCTGGTCAACGTCATCGACGATCTGGAGATGGGCATCACACACGTGATTCGCGGCGAGGACCACCTCAGCAACACGGCCAAGCACATCGCGCTCTTTCGCGCGTTCGGCGTCGAGCCGCCGAAGTACGCGCACATCCCGCTCATCCTGAATCCGGACGGCACGAAGATGAGCAAGCGCGACCAGGGCGCGTCGTTGACGAGTTACCTGGAGGAAGGCTACGCCCCGGAGGCGCTGGTGAATTATCTCTGCCTGCTCGGCTGGTCGCCCAAGGACAACCGCGAGGTGGTGCCACTCCAGGAGGTCGTCCAGATGTTCGATCTGCCGCAAATCCTGCGGCACAACGCGCGCTTCGACATGGACAAGCTCCATTGGATGAACGGCGAATACGTCCGGCTGATGAGCAATGAGCGATTCTACGAGCTGGCCATTCCGGCGTTGAAGCGCGCTGGATTCGACACGAGCAAATTCCCTTCAGCTTACGTAAAAGCCGCGCTCGACACGTGCAAGGGCAAGAAACGCCTGTTCTCCGAGCTGGCGGACTACGGTGGTTTTTATTTTGTCGAAGAAGTCACTTTCGACGCAGAAGCGGCGGCGAAGGATTTCACGCCGGAGAACCGCGAACGGTTGAAAAAATTGCGCGACGCGTTCGCCGCGCTGAGTTCATTCGACGCTGCCTCATTGGAGAATTGCTTGAAGGAAACAGCGAAGCACCTGGGGGTGAAGGCGGGCGTGCTGGTGCATCCGACGCGCCTGGCCTGCACCGGCAAGACTGCCGGGCCAAGCCTGTATCATTTGCTCGAAGTGCTGGGCAAGGAACGTGTGCTGGCGCGCCTCGAGCGAGCGCTGGCGAACTTTTAATCGCGGGTAGGGCGCGTCACTCCGTGCGCGCCGCTTCAAATTCACCAAGGAACGGCGCGCAGGGAGTGACGCGCCCTACCATCCACCTCAGTTCAGTGCGCTGGACAGAAACCGAGCCGCCAAATAGATTAGCGACGACGAAAGGAGAACGGCATCCTCTCCGTTTAGTCAGCACCGGCAAGAACCGGCTCACCCAGCCTGTATCATCCGCGGGAGGTGTGGCAGAGAACGGGTGCTGGCGCGGCTCGAACGGGCACTTGGGAAATTTTATGGCGGGTAGGGCGCGTCACTCCGTGCGCGCCGTTTCAGATTCACAAGGGACGGCGCGCAGAGGTTTGACGCATCCTACCCAAGCAGCGGCGGCGGACGGTCGTTTGGGCTATAGACCCAAACCCAATCCTCCGTGCGCTCACACAAACTTTTACGGACGGGATTCGTCAAAATGTAGCTGGTTTTCTCCTCCAATTCGTGATGATCGCGAAGGCGGTGGTCGAAGAAATCGCGCTGCCAATCCACGCCGTGTTTTCCGGCCACATACTTCTTCCAATTCTTAACCACAGTTTGCATTCCCGGATCACGAGGAAATGCGAGAATGGCGTGCAAATGATCCGGCATCAGCAGGAAGAGACGGCAATGCCAGATCGACTTCTCGTGGTTGAACCTCATCGCTGTTAAGACGGCTTCGCCGTTATCGGCGCGGCACAACTGATTCTTTCCGGGCGGTACGCATTTGATTGTGATGAAAAACCAACTGCCCTCAGCGACCCATTGTGGGATTGTGTGCGGCAGCTTTTTGCGGACAGGCAAATCCATTTGTGGAGCGTAACGAGTCTCTTCAAGGGAACAAATACAGAAGGTGGCAAGCGACAGGTCTCTTCACAGCGGTCAAACTTGCACCAAGACAGTCAGTAGACGACGGCGCGCACGGAGTGACGCGCCCTACCATCCACCGAAGTTCAATGCGGTGGACAGAAACCGAACCGTAAAACAGAATCGCAACCATGAAAAGAGAACTGGATCCTGTGCGTCTGGGCTGCACCGGCAAGACCTCGGGGTCTCTCTGCCATGTTGAGTTTGGTGGCTGAGCGAATTTTTCAGCACAATTACATGCTATGGGATTACTTGGTTCATTTTTAGGAAAGTCAAAAGAGCAGCCGGTGCCAACTCCGATTCGTGAGACTCTATTTGGTGATATGCCGCTTGAGGAATGGCCGCGTGAAGATTCGTCCTCAAATGCTTTTCCTTGGAGCGCCTTTGTATCGGCACGTTCACACCTTACTGCCGGAAATCAAAACGCAGCAATTGATTGCTGGCGACAAATAACTCAGCAACCCGACCTTGAGACCCGCCACTATTTGCAGGCTTGGCATTTCCTGCGACGGTACGGACAGCAACCCCCAACTCAAATAGCTAAGCAAGTCTTGGGTGTGATCACCGAGGTTGGGATGCCAGAAGGGCTCGACATAATCGCGGCGTACAAAGATTGCAGTGCGCGCTATTATAATTTTTCTGGTGCAGGAGTTGTTTGGGAACACCCCGACACTTCCCTTGACCCCAGTATCAATCCGATGTTTGAAGTTGCAAACCAAGTGGTCAACCACATTGGTGTTTGGAATGAGCCGCGTCCGGCAGCGCTACTAAAAGACTATGCTCGAATCTCTTTC
>QHPA01000079.1:0-12993 GCA_003218935.1 Verrucomicrobiota bacterium | reverse complement strand
CCGTTCCGCATCCTGCGCGCCTATTAGGTTCCAGTTCAGCATTCAAACCTGCGAATCCTGCGTTCTGCTTTCGCACAAACTGTGCTTCCTTGGAACATGGCTCATTGAGCAATGTCGTAAACGCGAATCTCCGCCGGTTTCTCGCCGCGTCGGGGCACAGCCAAATAAAACTGCTCCAGGTCCGGCGAGAAAAATGAGGTGCGCGCGCCCGGCGCCGTCGGAATTTTTTCAAGAAACTTGTAGTTGTCGGCGCCGCCCTGTTCGATCACATCAATGAATCCTTCGCCGCAGGAAACGTAAATCCGTTTGCGCTGCGCGTGGTAAAACAAATCATCGGTATCGCCGGAAATCGGAAGGTCTGTCACTGCTTTGCCTGTGGTTGTGTCCAGCACGACGAATCGCGCCGGGCTGCGGCATCCAACAAAGAGCCGATGATTTCCCGGATCCACCGCCATGGGGAAATTGGCCTGGGCGTTTGGCAGCAGCCAGGCCTCCGGCACCGTTCGCGTCGGCCGGTCCACTACGGCGATCTGTCGGGCCCCGGGGACGTTTACGAAAATCCGGTTGCTGTCCGGCTCCAATTGGAACGATTCGGGGTGGCCGAGGAGTTTTATGCTCCCAGTCAGCACGCCGGTGACCGGATTGACCACGCCGAGCGCGCCATCGCCGTAACCGACATAGACCCGGTCCGCGCGCGGGTCGTACCGCAGGTTGTCCGCGTCGTCCAGGGCACCGATGGTCGCGAGTGCTTTGAACGTGGAACCGTCGTAAATCCTTAAGCGACCATCGCCGCCGTTGGCCACAAACAGGAGGTTTCCCTTGGGCAGATAGAGCAGCCCTTGCGGCTTGTTCCAACCGTTCAGAGAGCGGAGCCGTTTGCCGGCGTTGAGGTCGAGAATTTCGACGGTGTTATTGCCCAGGGCGGCGACGAACAGCCGTTGTCCTTTGACATCCAGCGCAAAATGGTCGAGCCGTCCTGTCACGTCCGGCAGTGGAATCGTTTTGATCAATTTCAGCGACGCAGCTTCCTCTGGGCGCACCTCGATCGCGATCAGGCAGAGGAGCGCAAACCAGAATCCTCTTCTGATTGTTTCCTTCATTTCGTCGGGTGCGTTCATGCTGTTCTTCAATTTTTCGTGTGCAACCGCGTGTGCCTCTCGCTTAAGTCTAGTTGGCGTGAGCGGGAAAACAACTCGACATCCGCGTTCAAGGGAGGCGCGGCGCTGCTCGATTTTGCAGAAGCTGAATTCCGTGGCTCGTGTGATTTCCATGAACCGCGGTGGGGCGAGACTCCGTCGAGCCCTAACTTCCATCCATTGGAGATCAAGGCTCGACGGAGTCTCGCCCCACCGTTCATGGTCCCGATGCATGCACAAAAGCGGAAGGAAACCAGTAGCCGCGGATGTCAGTCCGCGCACACTCAACCCGTCAGCGCCGACTCATGTCGGCGGCTACAAGAGTGGAGTTCGAAGCCGCCCATGAACACCTGGCCGGCGATTGCGCGGTTTCTTGCGTTACGACGAAACACCTCGTTGCTGCTCGGGGCGCTCGTGTTGGCGCTCACCGGCGAACGGCTCTGGCTCGGTTTTGCGCCGAAGTATCTCGAATCACTCGGCGCGGGCGTTTTTGTCATCGGACTGTTCGACGCGCTGCAAACGCTGCTCGGCGCGCTTTACGCCTATCCCGGCGGCTGGCTGACGGACCGCTGGGGACAGCGCCGCTCGCTGCTCTTTTTCAACGCGCTGTCGCTGGGCGGCTACGTTCTGGTGTTGTTCTGGCAGCATTGGCTCGCCCTGGTGCTGGGCGCGTTTCTGTTCCTGGCGTGGAGCGCGTTGTCGTTGCCGGCGACCTTCACCGTCGTGGCCACCTCGCTGGAGTCCGGCCGGCACACCATGGGCATCGGTGTGCAATCGATGGTGCGTCGAGTGCCGATGATGTTGGGTCCGCTGGCGGGCGGCTGGCTGGTCAACCGGTTCGGCTGGGCGCAGGGCGTTCGATGGGCGTTGCTCGTGTGCATTTCACTGGCGGTGCTCACGGCGCTGTTTCAATGGTTCATGGTCGAACCGCGAGGTTCATCTGCTGAAACAAAGGGAGCGGCGACCCCCGCGCGGGCCTCAACTTTCGTCGAGGTAGTAAAATCGTTTTCGCCGGCGTTGCGCGAACTGTTGGTCAGCGACATCCTGATCCGGTTTTGTGAGCGGATTCCGTATGCCTTCGTGATTTTATGGGCGATGAATCACGGCGGATTGAACGCGCAACGATTCAGCTACCTTGTGGCCATCGAAATGGGCAGCGCCATGCTCTGCTACGTTCCGGTCGCGCACCTGGCCGACAAATACGGGCGGCGTCCGTTTGTGCTGGTGACCTTCGTGTTCTTCACTCTTTTCCCGGTGACGCTGCTTTGGGCGGACAATTGCTTCTGGCTAGCGGCGGCGTTCGCGGTTCGCGGGTTGAAGGAATTTGGCGAGCCGGCGCGCAAAGCGCTCATCATCGCCGAAGCGCCGACCGAAGCGCGTTCGCGCGCGTTCGGTGCGTATTACCTGATTCGTGATTGTGTCGTGACCAGTGGTTCATTTCTCGGCGCGTGGCTCTGGAGCATCAGTCCGCGAACGAATTTTATTGGCGCGGCCAGTTGTGGCGCTTTGGGCACGTTGTGGTTCTGGTGGTTTGTTTTTCGGCGAGAGCGCAGCTGACACGGACCCGAGGTAGGGATGCCGCGCTGCGGCGTCCCCGTCCGCGTTCAGCGGGCGGACACTCCGGCGCGACAAACTCTCGGTGGGGCCCGCGTTGCGCCGCTGGACGCGGCGCGGACGGCTCGGCGAGCCGTCCCCTACCTGCTCAGGGGAGTGGCAGGACGCACCCGACGATCGCAGAAGGATTGACGGGGAAGACAGGCGAAGGCAAGACTGAGGGACCCGGCGCATGACTACAGCCAATAGAATCACCATCTTCCGCATTTTGCTGGTGCCGTTCTTCATTGTGGAGGTGTTGAGTTACGTCGAGCGCGGCGAGGAATGGCACCGGTGTCTGGCGATTGGAGCGTTTCTGACGGCGGCCATTTGTGACGGCGTGGACGGCTATATCGCGCGCCGGTACAATCAACGGAGCGAGTTGGGAGCGATCCTCGATCCGCTGGCCGACAAACTATTGCTGGTGGCCGGGATTGTTCTATTGAGTTTGCATCATGAACAGTATCTGCCGCATCTGCCGCTGTGGCTTACGGCGACGGTCATCAGCCGTGATGTGCTGTTGCTGCTCGGTCTGGCAGTGATTTACTACGCCTGCGGCAGAGTGACCGTGAAACCGCACCTGATCGGCAAAGTAGCGACGGTGTTGCAAATGGTCGCGGTGTGCTGGGCGTTGTTGAAGCTGCCGGCCAATTGGCTCCATTGGTTCGCGTTGGGCGCGACCATTTGCACCGGTGTTTCCGGTGTGATTTATGTGTGTGACGGCGTCAGGCAATTGAGCGCCAGCCCGGCGAGTTCGCCGGCGCCGAAACAGTGAGTTCGTTAAAACGTTGAAACGTTGAATCGAATCGTTAAATCGTGGAATCGTTACATCGTTAATTCCGGTCAGCGCTGGCTCCGATTCAACGATGTAACGATTTAATGGTTAAACCCGATGCCCATGAGCAAAGCACCTGAAATAAAATTGAAGGAAGGGGACAAAGCGCCCGAGTTCACTGCACCCATCAACGGCGGCCGAAGGATTTCACTCGCCGATTTCAAGGGCAAACACGTTGTTCTGTATTTTTATCCGAGGGACGACACGACGGGTTGCACGAAAGAGGCGTGCGCGTTTCGCGACCATTTCGCCGCGTTCAAGAAGAAGGGCGCGGTCGTGCTCGGTGTCAGCGTGGATTCGGTCAAATCACACGACAAGTTCTCGGACAAATTCAAACTGCCATTCACCCTCGTTGCCGACGAAGACAAAAAGATTGTTCAGGCTTACGGCGTCTGGGGTGAAAAGAGTTTCATGGGACGAAAATACCTGGGCACGCATCGAGTGACGTTTTTGATCGGGCCGGATGGACGCATCAAGAAAATCTGGCCGCAAGTGAAGCCGGAGGAGCATGCGGAGGAAGTGCTGGCGGCCTTTGAGGTTTGAGTTATGAGTTCAGTGGTTCGGCGTTGACGCAGGCCATTCACTTGTTGGGAATGAGTTGCGATTCCATCTTAGACTGGTATTATCCCAATAGCATGGGCAAAATTCCATATAAGAATTCATGACGGACGCGGACTCGAACTTGTGGAGCGATAGCGAAGACGAACGTCGTTTCACCATCATGGAAGCATCCCGCACACGTGACAGCAGCAAGCTGCCGCGCCTCCTGACACTCCTTCACACTGATACATATTCCAATCGGAGACACATCACGCGAGCCTTGGGGAGCATTGGTGGAGATGAAGCCCAGCGGGCTTTACTTGAACTCCTTGAGCGAGAGGAAGGTCTCATTCTGGGTGACGTAGCCAAATCGCTTGGTCGGCTCAAAATGATCGCGGCACTATCACGTCTCCAGACCATGCAAGATCATCAGTTGGATTGGGTGAGACAGAGCGCACGGTGGGCATGCCAAGAAATGCAAAGGACCACC
This sequence comes from Verrucomicrobiota bacterium, assembly GCA_003218935.1. Classification (GTDB taxonomy): domain Bacteria; phylum Verrucomicrobiota; class Verrucomicrobiia; order Limisphaerales; family AV2; genus AV2. The sequence goes on along the minus strand of QHPA01000079.1, from coordinate 8,399 downwards.
GAACCAAACGCTACACCGAATGGCGGCCCCGCGGCTTCGGTCGGCGATTCGGCAGTCACGGAGGGGCCGCCATCGGTGAGCTGATCGTTAGGCTCCGTCGAGTGTATGGCAAAGCGACGTCTTAAGATTGGAGACCGTGTGCGTGTTTTGCAGGTACCACCAAGTGTGGAGCATGGCATTCACCCGGACACACGAAGTCTATTCCATCGTTGCGTTGGTCATGTCTATACTATCCGTGGATTCGATGACTATGAACAGTTGGAATTACATGTTCGCAAGAACGGTGCAGAGGCGCGCCGTGAGGGCTCCGGTTGCCACTGGATTTGGATTGAGCCGGAATTCGTCAAGATTGTTGATGAGAGTGACGCTCCCTAACACCTATTAAGCCCGCGCGGTCAATCGGGAAAAGAATTCCATCACGGAAATTGTTCAATCTCCGTTTCGGCGTCCTCAGAGCGGGAACTCCGTCTTAGTTCTTAGATTTGCAGCTCGGACCCGAAGGACGTCCGGCAGGTCCGGGCTTCTCCTGTCTCCGTGGTTATTTTCACCAGTGAGGCACAGAGGGCACAGAGAGTTTTGTGGCTCAGTTGCTGCGGGGCGTAGATTTTTTTTCGTGTATTTAGCGTGGTTCGCGGTTACATGCACTCCTTCGTACTTGTCGAGCGGACTAAACGCGCTCCAACCGCGATGCTTATGCGCATCAGGGGTAACTCGGTCACGCCATTCACGTCGCGCTTTGGTCGGAATTCTGTCGCCCCTCACGGGGCTATTGGCGAGTGCGAATTTTTTCCCGCGGCTCACACCGCGGGCTACCGTCTTCCGCCACTCCGTGGCTGAGCCTCGCGCAAATGAATCGGAGGCAATCCAAACAGCCTGTCTGAGGCGATGTTTCCGACGGCTTTGATATAGCTGGAATCACCAGAAGAAAAGGTTCGAAACCACACAAATCGAAGGCAGTGTCCTGATTTGATGTAGAGTCGAGCCTATGGCTCGATGAATCGGCGCACAGCGCCGACGCTACAACCAAATCAGGACACTGCCAAATCGAATCGTAATTTGACACCCGATAGGGCGCGGCCTATAAACAACGATATCGAACATCGAAAATCCAAAATCGTAAATACCCTTATGCCATTATCTGTTGGAACCAAAGCCCCTGATTTCGCTCTCAAATCCAAGCAAGCCTCCGGCCTCGTGGACGTGAAGCTCAGCAATAATTTCGGCAAAAAGAACACCCTGCTGCTTTTCTTCCCACTCGCTTTCACCAGCGTCTGCACGCAGGAGATGTGCGACATCACTTCCGGCCTGAACGCTTATTCCGGTATGAACGCGGACGTGATCGGCGTCAGTGTCGACAGCCCGTTCGCGCAGGAAGCCTGGGCGCAGAAGGAGAAAATCGGCATCACGCTCGCCAGCGACCTCAACAAAGAAACCGCCAAAGCCTACGGCACATTGCTGCCTGACCTGATCGGCCTGGGCGCGGTCAGCGCGCGCGCGGCGTTCGTGATCGACAAGAACGGCGTCATCCGCTACAGCGAGCAGACGCCGACGCCGAAGGAACTCCCGAATTTCAACGTCATCAAGGAAACGCTGAGCAAGCTTAAGTAATCGAATGCGTGGCAGTTATTGCGAACCGGCGCCCGCTTTCATTCTCGTCCGTCACTCCGACCCGCGCTTTGAGAAGTGGTTGCGCAGCCGTAGCCGGTTAACAACCGGCGATACAGCAGACTACCAGTCTGCGCTACGCTGTAGCGCCGATTGCCAATCGGCTGTATCGCGGACTGGCAGTCCGCATGAGCCAGCACTTTGTCAATGATCCCGCCAACCCAATAGGGGCCCGCGAGGGACGATCGGGAGAGAGGGGCTGTAAGAACAAGAGATTGATCACCGGATTTTCCCTCTCCCCACTCCTTCGTCGTGGGGAGAGCGAAATATTCCGGCGCACTTATTGTGGCAGTATCAAGCGCCCGCCGGAGAGCTCACTGCAAAATCTTGCTTCCTTTTTTGTCGGTGACTTCTAAAGTCTCGGCCTCTTAACTGAAAATTTGAACCGGCATTTTATGGCTGAAGATAAGTCCGTCGTTAAACAAGTTGAAGCGCCGCCGTTGGCTCCGTTGAATCTCAAACCCCGGCTCGCGCCCACGCCGCGCCGCGCGCCGAAGTATCCCGTCCGAGTCAAAAACGCGGCGGGGCAGGAAGTGATTCTGGGCGATCCTCGCGCCACGCGCGCGCTGGTGGCCTTGATGGACGTGCACGCGGTCAATGGCGGCGCGGCCTGTCACTGGGGCGGGCCGGCCGCGTTCGCGGAAATCATGGCCGCGATCCACGGGATCATGTTTTCGGTGAAAGGCCGCGAGTGGCATGAAGCGTTTAATTTCGTCAACGACGCTGGCCACACGGAAAACGGCGTTTACGCGCTGCGCGCCAACTACGGCTTCGACGGAATGACATTTGAAGATTTGAAACCGTTTCGCAGCATCAAAAGCAAGTTCACCGGTCACGGCGAGTCGCATTTGAATCCGGAGGGCGTGTTGCTCAGCAACGGCCCGCTCGGTTCCGCGTTGCCGCAATCGCAGGGACTGGCCATCGCGGACAAGGTTGCCAAACGCGATCGCGTCACGATTTGCACCATGAGCGACGGCGCGGCGATGGAAGGCGAGGCGAAGGAAGCATTCGCGGCCATTCCCGGCCTGGCTTCCAAAGCGCGTGTGAACCCGTATGTGCTGGTGATTTCGGACAACGACACCAAGCTTTCGGGACGCATTACGAAAGACGCCTTCTCCATGCAGAGGACGTTCGCGGCGATGGGCGCGCTGGGATGGAACGTGATCCCGGTGCCGAACGGGCACGATCTGCAGGCGGTTTATCTCGGAGTTGAGCAAGGGATTGCCGCAGCCAAGGCCGACCCGACCAGGCCGGTCTGCTTGCTGGCGAAAACGATCAAAGGCTACGGCATCAAAGCGACCGAAGAGAATTCCACCGGTGGCCACGGCTTTCCACTGGCGAACGGTGAAAGGATTGTCGACTGGGTCAACGAAATTTACAGCGGGCAACAACCGCCGGAGGAATTCCTGGATTGGGCGAAGGCGCTGCGGCTCGATTGGGAACAGAAGGAAGCGGCCAAGAAGGCCAAGGCGGCGGCGAGTCCGGCTACCATCGCAGCGGCGGTGAAGAAAGACAAAGTGCAGAGCGGCCTGGCAAAGGCAGCCGTTCGCGCCGCGCAGGAAGGATTGCCGGTCTATTCGATTTCCGCCGATGTGCAAGGCTCCACCGGCATCAGCCTGTTCCAAAAAAGCCTGCCGGACAGGTTCATCGAAGTCGGCATTGCCGAGGCGAACATGATCAGCACGGGCGCGGGCTTCGCCAAAGCCGGCTTCATTCCCATTGTGGATACCTTCGGGCAGTTCGGTGTTACCAAAGGAAATCTGCCGCTCACGATGGCTGCGCTGTCGCAGGCGCCGGTCATCGCGCTGTTCTCCCACGTCGGTTTTCAGGACGCAGCCGATGGCGCGTCGCATCAGGCCACGACCTACCTGGCGGCCACAAGCGCGATTCCGCACACGATCGTCATCGCGCCATCGTGTTCGGAGGAGGCTGAGGCGTTCATGTATCAAGCCATCAAACGCTACGCGGCCGACCGCGCGAGCGGCAAAGACGGCGATACCTACATCTTCTTCGTCGGGCGCGAAAATTATCCGCTCTCCTGGGTCGAAAACGCCAGATATGAGTGGGGCAAAGCGCAGGTGTTGCAGGAGGGCAGCGATGTGGTGCTGGTTGCCTGCGGTCCGTTGCTGAGCAAAGCCATTGAAGCCGGGACCAAACTGGCGGAGCAAAATATCAAGGCCACTGTGATCAACAATCCATTCGTCAACCGGGTTGACCTCGATACCATCGGCGCGGCGGTCAAGGCCTGCTCGGGTCGAGTGGTGACAATTGAAGATCATCAGGTGGTCGGCGGCATGGGGGCGCAAATTTCGCACGCGCTGTCCCAGGCGGGCATCGCGCACCGCATCAAATCCCTTGGCATCCACGGTGAATTCGGCCAGTCCGCTTACGTCGCGGAGCATCTGTATGAGAAGCACGGACTGACGGCGAAGAAAATGATCGAAGCGGCATTAACTTTGATCGATCGAAAGTAGGTTGGACACGTCCCATGGCGCAAATGATCCTCCTAGACTCATTGCTTTTCTCGAAGCATTTTAGTTCGGCTGCGAAGAAGGCAAGACCCGTCAGCGAACTCCGGCTATGAATTCAGGGCGCCTGGTTGTCATTTTGATTCTTTTCACGCTCGGTCCCAGGGCGACCCTGGTGGCGCAAAAATGCCCCATTTGCGACTCGGCGCTGGGTGTTTATCACTATCGGGTCAGGGACCAATTTGCCGACGAAGAAAAACTGATCTGCGGCCAGTGCATGCTGCTGAAGGAGCGCTGCTTTCTTTGCGGCCTGCCGGTGAAAAACGGGCTGACCCGGTTGCGCGACGGCCGCGTGTATTGCGCCCGCGACGTGAACGAAGTTGTGCTCTCGGATGACGACGCGAAAAGCATTTGTTCCGGGACGAAAAACGAACTGGGCCGGATTTTCTCGCGTTTCCTGACTTTTCCCGACACGAACGTCGTCATTTCCATGGTTGACCGGGTGCACATGGACGGGCTTTTTGAATCAGCCGGGTTCGATCGCCAATGCCCTTCTGTTTTTGGCTACGTCAAAAGCCGGATCGTTGAGGACGCAAAATGGAAACACCCCATCAGCATTTTGAACGCGGTGCCGAAGGCGCGGCTCATGGCCACTTGCGCTCACGAACTGACCCACTGCTGGTTGAAGGAAAACCTGAGTCCCGACCGCGATCTGGATCGGGACGCGATCGAAGGCTTTTGCGAACTGGTGGCTTACAAGTTGATGGACTACCTCAACGAGGAACGCGGGAAAAAATTCATCAAATCAAATCTTTACACACGGGGCCAGATTCAATTGTTTATCGAAGCGGACAATCAGTACGGATTTTACACCATCATGGAGTGGATGAAATACGGCGTCGATCACCGTTTGCAGGAGGAGGATTTGGATCGAGTCAGAAGGACCGAACCCCGGCTGCGACAGCCGGCCGCCACCGCGGTCAATGTCTGGTCCGTTGCTCAAGCGCCAGCGCCCGTTCCGGACACCCTTACCTTGCTTGGCCTTTCCGGCAGCGGCACCAACTGCATGGTGCTGATCAATGACCACTCATTTCACCCGAATGAATCTGGAAAAGTCCGATACGCCAACACCAATGCCTGGGTCCGCTGCGTTGAAATCCGCGACAACTCGGCGGTCATTCAGGTGGAGGGCGCGCCGGAAAGGCAGGAGTTGTTCCTGAAAGTCAAATGAGCCTCGGTGGCGCGGCGTTGTCGCCAAAAGTCGCGCCGTCGCATCGTTCGAGCGCCGACGCCGTCACGTCGGCACCCAGCCTTTGCCGGGAATGTATTCGCGGCTTCCTTTGTCACTCGCGCAGCCGGAGGCGATCAAACCGAGCGCGAGCGTTAACAACAGCAGCAGAAGAATATTTCGCATGACTCGAACTTAATCGGGATTGTCAGCGAAGCAAGCCTGTGCCAATTGTCTTTCCGGGAAGATGACATGGCAGAAGAATTCAAATCGCTGAAAGGACACTTGCTGCTGGACGGCGGCAAATTGCGGGGCTCGTTCTTCCACCGGACCGTGGTGCTGATCTGTCAACACGACGCGGAGGGCGCAATGGGGCTGGTGTTGAATCGCGCCAGCGGGAAAAACGTCGGCGAAATGATCGTGGCCGACATGGCGGACAACCTCAAGAAACAACCTCTTTTTCTAGGCGGGCCGGTGCAACCCCAGGCGCTGAGTTTCCTGCACACCGACGAGTTTCTGTTTAACGCGAACGTCCTGCCGAGCCTCAATCTGGGCCATTCCCTGGATGACCTCGTTGAACTGGGCGAATCGTTCTCGGCGACGCAGCAGGTGCGGATTTTTGCCGGTTACGCCGGCTGGAGTCCGGGCCAGCTCGATGAGGAATTGAAACGGGACGCCTGGCTCACCCATCCCTCTTCGATCGACCTCGTATTCAACACGAAACCGGATGAACTCTGGCAAATGATCCTGCGCCAGAAAGGCTGGAAATATCGGCTGCTGTCCCAGACGCCGGAGGATTTGTCGTGGAATTGACGCAACGCTGTTTCCTGGCCGCGTGCCGGACCCGCCCTGACGCGTGATGTGCCCAGCGCGCCCTACCTGACCTATATCGAAATTTCTTTGTCACGGTACTAGCTCTTGACCCGCGCCCTCCTGGCTTTGCCATAACTCACCCGCTTCGCAGCAGAAGGCCTCGTTGTCTTGCCGCCGCGTTCACTGCTCACGCTCCGCTTCAACTCGTTGATCTGGTCGCGGAACAAGGCCGCCTTCTCAAACTCCAGATTGTTCGCCGCTTCGACCATCGATTCTTCCAACTCCCGAATGGTTTCGGTCACGTCGAAGTCGCCGCCAGCATCGTTAATCACCGCCGCGGCTGTTTCGGTGCCGCCGAAACGCGTGGACAGACTTTCTTCCACCGGCCGGGTGACGCTGCGAGGTGTGATGTTGTGCTCCTGGTTGTACTCGATCTGTTTCTTTCTTCGATAATCCGATACCGCGAGAAACTTCTGAATGCTCTGCGTCATCACGTCGGCGTAGAGAATAACCTCGCCGTTGATGTGTCGCGCGGCGCGTCCGGCAGTCTGAATCAAACTCGTGGCGCTGCGCAAGTAGCCTTCCTTGTCCGCGTCGAGAATCGCCACCAGCGAGACTTCGGGCAGATCGAGACCTTCGCGCAGCAGGTTGATGCCGACGAGCACGTCGAAATCGCCCTTGCGCAGTGCCCGCAAAATCTCAACGCGTTCAATTGCGTCAATCTCGCTGTGCAGGTACCGCACGTTGATCCCGATGTCGCGCAGGTAATCCGTCAATTCCTCCGCCGTGCGTTTGGTGAGAGTTGTGACCAGGACGCGTTCCTTCTGTTCGACCCGCTTGCGCGCTTCTTCAATGAGATCGTCGATCTGTCCTTTGAGCGGTTTGACGGTGGCTTTCGGATCGACGAGCCCGGTCGGGCGGACGACCAGTTCAACGACTTTGCTGCGGGACCATTCAATCTCGCGCGGGCCCGGTGTGGCGCTGACGTAAATGGTTTGCTTTTGAAACTGCTTAAATTCCTCGAAGCCGAGCGGACGATTGTCGAGCGCGCTGGGCAGACGAAAACCGTATTCCACCAGGACAGTCTTGCGCGCCATGTCGCCGGCGTGCATGCCGCCGATTTGCGGGATGGTTGCGTGTGATTCGTCGATGACCAGCAGGTAATCCTCCGGCAGGAAATCCAGGAGCGTGTAAGGCCGCGAGCCAGGCGGGCGTCCGCTGATGTGGCGCGAGTAATTTTCGATGCCCGAGCAAACGCCCATTTCCAGCATCATTTCCAGGTCGTATTCCGTCCGCATCTTGAGACGCTGGGCTTCCAGCAATTTGCCGCGCCCCTCGAACCAGGCGATGCGTTCGGTCAATTCCTCGCGAATGGTCAGCGCCGCGCGTTTGATTTTGTCCATGGGCGTGACGAATTGTTTGCCCGGATAAATCGTAATACCCGGCAGCGATTCGATCTTACGGCCGGTCAGGGGATCGAACCGCGTGATGCGCTCAATCCGGTCGCCGAAGAACTCGATTCGCAGCGCGTCCTCGGTCCCGGCGGGGCAAAGCTCGATGGTATCGCCGCGCACGCGAAACTGGCCGCGCGTGAACTCGAGGTCGTTCCGGCTGTATTGCAGGTCCACGACGCGTTCGAGGAATTGCTCGCGCGTGATTTCCTGTCCGGCGCGGATCGAGACCACCATCGCTTCGTAATCCTCCTTGCTGCCGATGCCGTAAATGCACGAGACACTGGCGACGACCACGACGTCGCGCCGCGCAAACAACGAACTCATCGTGGACAAACGCAGCCGCTCGATTTCCTCGTTGCGGCTCGAATCCTTCTCGATGAACGTGTCCGTGCGGGGAATGTAAGCTTCGGGCTGGTAGTAATCGAAGTAACTGACGAAATATTCGACCGCGTTGTTGGGAAAAAAGCTTTTGAACTCGGCGTAAAGCTGCGCGGCCAGTGTTTTGTTGTGCGAAATGACCAGCGTCGGTTTGCTGACGTTTTTGACGACGTTCGCGATGGCGAACGTTTTGCCCGATCCCGTCACGCCGAGCAGCGTCTGATGTTGGGCGCCCGACAAAATTCCTTGGGTCAGCTTCGCGATGGCTTGCGGCTGATCACCTGAGGGTTGGTAGGGCGCGACGAGTTCAAACATCCAGGGCGAACTTAGGGGCAGGGCAGGGGAGTGTCAACGGAAGGGGGAAGGGAAAACATCGAACGTCCAACATCGAAC
>QHPA01000404.1 GCA_003218935.1 Verrucomicrobiota bacterium | reverse complement strand
CGGTGTCAACAAAGCAGTCCGCGGAACGAACGTCCGTTTTCGGATTAATAAATGCACTCCGTGCCATACGCCAAAGAGACGCTGGTGATGCTGCTGGGTTATGCGTTGGGCTGTTTCACCTCGGGTTATTATCTGGTGCGCTGGCGCACGGGCGACGATATCCGCTGGCTGGGCAGTGGGAGCGTGGGGGCCACGAACGTGGGACGGGTACTCGGCCGGCCCGGTTTTTTCCTGACCGTATTGTGCGACTTTTTCAAAGGCCTGTTCGCGGTCTGGCTGGCGCGGTATTTCCAACTTAATCCGACCGGCGCAGTGCTGACGATGGTGGCGGTGGCGATCGGTCACATCTGGCCGGCGCAACTCTGGTTTCACGGCGGCAAAGGCGTGGCGACTTCGCTCGGCGCGCTGCTGATGTTCGATTATTCCATCGCGCTCACTTTCGCCGCGCTGTTTCCGGTGGTTTATGCGGCATTGCGCAACTTTGTGCTGGCCGGCCTGCTGGCTTTTGCGCTCACCCCCCTGGCGTTATTCGCAGCGGATTATTCGTTGACCAGCGTTTTTGGCGTGTCGGCTTTGGCGCTGCTGGTCTTGATTGCTCACCGCAAAAATATCCCGGATGAAATACACAAACTCATGACCGGGCGAAAACTCAAGGGCGACAAACGGGCCGTTCCCAGGCAACCATGAGCGCGGAGCAAAACTTGCGATTCAAAATCGCCTCCGGGGAACCGGAGTTCGAACAGATTTTCCGCCTCAATTACAAAACCTTCGTCGAGGAAATCCCGCAGCATCCGCCCAACCCGGAGAAGCGGCTGGTGGACCGTTTCCACCACGAGAACGCCTATTTGATCGCGCTGGATGGCAACCAGCTCATCGGCATGATGGCGGTGCGGGACAAGCGGCCTTTCTCGCTCGACGAAAAGCTCGGCAACATCGATCGCTACCTGCCGCCGGGCCGCAGGATATGCGAGGTCCGTTTGTTGGCAGTATTGCCGAGCCACCGCAATGGGATGGTCTTTCAAGGATTGCTCAAGCTGCTGCTGGATCACGGGTTGAGCCAGCATTACAACCTCGCCGTCATTTCCGGCACCGTCCGCCAGCAAAAGCTCTACAAGCACCTTGGTTTTGTGCCGTTCGGCCCGCTGGTCGGCTCGAAGGAGGCGCAATATCAGCCGATGTATCTGACGCTCGAAGAATTTCAGGAAAACGCGCGGCCCATTCTTAACGTCCCGTCCACCGCCGACCGCGCGCTCAATCCGCTCAGCTTCCTGCCCGGCCCGGTGAGCATTCGGCCGGAGATTCGGGCCGCGCTCGACCAACTGCCGGTGTCGCATCGCTGCGACAAATTCAAGGAAGAGTTTGCGTTCATCAAAACGTTGCTTTGCCAACTGGTCCGCGCGCAGCGCGTCGAAATTTTTCTCGGCTCCGGCACCCTGGCCAACGACGTGATCGCCGCGCAACTCTCGTTAATGTCCGGACCGGGAATTATTCTGAGCAATGGGGAGTTCGGCGCCCGGCTGGTGGACCACGCCGGGCGGTTCGGGCTTTCGTTCGATGCGCTCGAGCTGGATTGGGGCGGCGTGTTCGACTGTGAGCAGGTCAGGAGCACACTGGACCGCCATCGTGACGCCAAATGGCTCTGGGCTTCCGCCTGCGAAACCTCGACGGGCGTTTTGAACGACGTGGAGATGTTGAAGCAGCTTTGCGCCGGGCGCGGCATCAAACTCTGTCTCGACTGCATCAGTTTGATCGGCACCGTCACGGTCGATTTGCAAAGCGTGTACCTCGCTTCGTGCGTCAGCGGCAAAGGCCTCGGTGCATTTCCGGGGCTCTCGATGGTTTTTTATCATCACGACGTTGCGCCGCAGCCGTCCAAACTGCCGCGTTATCTCGATCTCGGCAATTGCGCGGCGCAGCAGGGCATCCCATTCACCCACTCCTCAAACCTGTTGTCGGCGCTGCAAGCCGCCTTGAAACGTTACGACACGCGACAGCCGTTCGCGGAAATCGCGGAACTGTCCGCCTGGGTCCGACCCAAGCTCCGCGAACTCGGTTTGCAAATTCTCGCGCCCGACGCGCACGCGTCGCCCGCGGTCATCACGCTGGCGCTGCCCGGGACAGTCCACTCGCAAAGCATCGGCGACCAACTCCAAGCCGCCGGCTTTTTGCTCAGTTACCAGAGCGAATACCTGCGTCGCCGCAACTGGATTCAGATCTGCCTGATGGGGGATTGCTCGCGGCAGAGCCTGGTCGCGCTGCTGACCGAATTGCGGAAAGTCACCGGAAGCGGCAAGTGAGGGCCGCTCGCGCGCCGTTCTGCGGCCGCACGGAAATCCGAACGAACATGGGCATTCAGAACAGAGACTACATGAAGCGTCCGTCGGACGGTGACGACGGAGGCGGATCGGAGAACAACCCCGCGGCCGCGAAGCTGGAGCGGTTCTTTACGGGGTTTCTAAAGGCCCACCCGCGGTTCCTGTTAATCATCGGCGTGGCGCTGGCTCTTCTGGTTACTATCGCTTTGGTTATCGCCAGATTTTCAGGCAACCGCTAACGCGGATATTTCATACTCCGCATGAAATCACGAAAGCCTGTAGCCACCGACGTGAGTCCCCATGAAGCAATTCCACACCAAAGGGCGTGAAAATTCCGGGACCTGTGCGTGCTTCCCCCTCTCCTGGGGGAGAGGGCCGGGGTGAGGGCGAGCGTTTCCTCCAATCCCATTTTCGGAGTAGGAGGTGGACCTCGTCTGGCGGTGCAATGAACCGGTGAACCCCAATGCCGCCGCGATGAACCGCAAACTTACTCCCTTCGGGACGCTGTTCATCCTGACCGGTCTGAACCTGTTCAATTATCTGGACCGCTTTGTCCTCTCCGCGGTGCTCCCCTCATTGCAGTCGGAGCTGGGTGTCAACGACGGTGATGCCGGACGGATTGTCACCGCGTTCATGCTCGGCTACTTCGTTACGTCGCCCTTTTTTGGTTATCTGGGCGACCGGGCGTCGCGCAAATGGCTCATCGCCGCCGGAATTTTCGTTTGGAGTCTGGGCACGGTGCTGACCGGTTTAGCGGGCGGACTGGGAGTCCTTCTGCTGTATCGCGTCCTCGTTGGAGTGGGCGAAGCCAGTTACGCGACCATCAGTCCGGGTTACATCTCGGACACGTTCGAGCCGGCGCGCCGCAACAACGCGCTGACGATTTTCTACGTGGCCATTCCCGTCGGCGCCGCGCTGGGCAATATCCTCGGCGGAGTGATTTCTGCGCGCTACGGATGGCGTCACGCGTTCATCTGGGCGGGCGCGCCCGGGCTGGTGCTGGCGTTGTCATTGCTCCCTTTTGCGGAACCGCAGCGCGGCCAGGCGGAAGGCCGAGGCGGCACGCCGGAATTTACCCGGAAGCCGACCGCCAGAGATGTGCTGAAGTTGTTCCGCATCCCCGAGTATGTTCTGGTCGTGACGGGTTATACGGCGTACACGTTCGCGCTCGGCGCGTTCGTCCTTTGGGGGCCGACCTTTCTTCATCGCATCCATCAAATCCCCGAAAAATCCGCAGCCACATTTTTTGGATTGGTTCTGGTCGTCGCGGGTCTGTTGGGAACGTTGATCGGCGGATTTGCCGCTACGGCCTGGCAGAAACGGAATCCAGCGGGTTACGCCTGGACGCTCGGCTTGTCTGTGCTCGCCTCGGTGCCGGTCTCGGTCACAGCGTTCCTCGCGAGCAACAGGACCTTGGCCATGTCCTGCCTGGCGCTGGCCATGTTTTTATTGTTCCTTTCGACCGGCCCGGTCAATACCCTCATCATCGAATCAGTCCCGGTCAACCTGCGTTCGAGCGCCATGGCGGTTTCGATTTTCATGATTCATCTGTTCGGCGACAACTGGTCGCCGGAAATCGTGCAATTCGAGTTGAAGGCGACAGGCCGGCATGACGACGTCCTGAGTCTACAACAGAAAGGATAATTGGACTATGAAATATTCCCCTTTGCGCATCTTGCTGGCGCTGGACGCTGCGGTGTTGTTCCTGCTGGGTCTGTTTTTGATCCTCGCGCCAAAGCAGGTCGAACTGGCGTTCCACTTCAAAGACCTACCCAACGGGGTCAGCTACATCATCGGTTTGTGGGTGTGCATTTTGGCGACGATGGCGCTTGGTTACGGGGTCGCGTCCACGGACCCGATCCGCCATGTCGTGTGGGTGCAGGTAGGAATCGCGCGGGGCGCGCTGGAGTGCGTTCTCGGAACGATCTACCTGGCGCGCGGTGTGGTGACGTGGCAACAGGCGGGTTTCGGGATCGTCCTCGCCTCGCTGATCACGGTCGCCTACCTTGTTTTCTATCCGAGAAAGCCACGCGTCATTCAGACCACCGGTCGTTCCGTGACGGGACCGGCAACGTCGCCATGAACGAAATCAAATTTGCTTGCCCGCATTGCGGCCAGCACATCGCGTGTGACGAAGGCTATTGCGGTTATCAGATCGCCTGCCCGGCGTGCGAAGGCGCCATGATCGCGCCGAAACTGGCCGCGTTCGGGTATGGTGCGCCGTCAAAGTTGTCACTGGCATTGCCCGTCGCGACGCCGGTGCCGCGCGCGAGCGCTGCCCCGGGAATTGCGCGGAACTGGCAAGCGCGGAGCAAAGCGGATCCGGTTCGTCAAGCGCTTCGGGAGGAAAAAATCCCGGATTTGGTTCTGGGGTTTCTGCGGACCGTGGTGATTGTAATCCTTGCATTCGCAGGAGCCGCAGTTATCGCCTTGGGGATTCTTTTTGCCGGTTGCGCCATCTCGAGTCGTTTATGAACGAGATCAAATTCGCCTGCCCGCATTGCCATCAGCACGTCGCGTGTGACGAAGGCTATTGCGGTTGTCAGATCGCCTGCCCGGCGTGCGAAGGCGCCATGATCCTGCCGAAACTGGCGATATTCGGTTTGCGCGCGCCGGCAAATCTGTCACTGGCATTGCCCGTCGCGACGCCGGTGCCGCGGCAGGCGGCAGAAGCTCTCTCCAGGACCCCGGCCGCGTGGAGCGAAAAGGAATGGGACCGGCACGTGGCCGAGACGGAAGGATTGAGTGTGTCCGAGGCGTGGCGTGGAACGATTTCGTTGTTGCTGTTCTTCGCCCCGGCACTGCTGGCGTTGTTGTTTGCCCGCTCGATGTCCGGCCACGGAGGTGCAGGGGGCCAGTGGTTATGGACTGCGTGGATGATCTTCACGCCGATCTGTTCGCTTCTCTGTGCCGCGGGACTGTCGCAAACCATGTCCAAGAGCGTCACTGCACGTGTCTTGATTACAATTGTCCTGGCTCCCTTCATCTGGGGGATGAACGCCTTGATTTCATTCTTTCTGGGCTGCGTCGGAGGCTTGATGTCTGCCGCTTCTCAGGCATGAAGCAGGAACGCCGCATGAAACCCGGTCTGCTGCCAATTATCGAAAGCGAACAACTTCTCAAATGTACCACCAGCCGCTGTCCGGTTTGCCAGGCGTCATGCCCCGCGGAAGTCTGGCGCGTGGCGGGTCGGCCGGCGAAAGTTTTTCTGAAGCGCAATTGCCCGCAGCATGGCGAAGCCTCGGTCTGCATCGCGTCCGACGCCCGGTTTTATTGGCTGGCGAAAGGCAAATCCGAAAATGCCTGTTGCAGTGCGGCTGGGGCGAGCGTCCTCGCGAGCCGTGCATCTGTGTCCGGCACCAACGGCTCCGCAGCAGCCTCGCTCGGCGAAAGCACCTGCTGTTCCGCCGATGGCTCGACTATGGGAGCTCTGGGACGAAACGCCGCCGGGCGCGGCGACGGTCCATTCGAAACGCTCTCGACCTGCCTGGCGCTCATTGAAATTGTCAACTCGTGCAACCTCAGTTGCCCGACGTGCTACGCGGACTCGCCGCCCGGCACCGGCCACAAGGTGGACGCCGTGCCGCTGGAGGAATTGCAGCAGCGCATTCAGGGCGTCGTTGACCGCAAAGGCGGAATTGAAATCCTCCAGCTTTCCGGCGGCGAGCCGACGTTGCATCCCCGGTTTTTTGAACTCGTCGAATGGATTCAGAGTAATCCCGGCATCGACTACCTTTTGCTCAACACGAACGGCGTGCGCATCGTTCACGACGATGAGTTTCTCGCCGGGCTCGCGCAGGTCGTCCGCCGCGGCAACTTCCAGCTTTATCTCCAGTTCGACGGTGTACAGCTCGAAAGCCAGCATGCTCTGCGCGGCGCGGATTTGAGGACGACTCGTCTGCGCGCCATCGAGCGTTGTCAAGAGATCAAGCTGCCCATTACGCTGGCGATGACGGTGACACCGGATAACCTGCCTTTCCTCTGGCCGACGATCGAGTTTGGCCTGCAATTCCCACACATTCGCGGGGTCAGTTTTCAACCAGTGTTTCAGAGCGGAAGGTTTTCGCGTCTGGGTTCCGGGGTCCTGGGTTCAGGAACCAAATCGGTTGACGCAAACCGGATTTTACGCCGCGTCCGTGCGGCGACCCGAACTGCGCGGCCATCGGTTACCTGCTCAAGGCGAACGAGCGCACTTACTCCATCAGCGATTTCATTGACTTCACGCAAGTGCAGGATTTTTTGCGCGACAAAGTGCGATATCGTCTGGAGGACCTGATGAAATGCGGCTGCGAATCCGAGCCGCTGGGCGAACTGCTGAAAAAGTTTGAGCTGGACGAATCGAACACGTTCCGGCTCTTCATCAAGCCGTTCATGGACGCGTGGACGTGGGACGAGGACCGCATTGACCGCTGTTGCACGCATGTGATCCGGCCCGATGGGAAACTGGATTCGTTCTGTCGTTATTACTCGGGTTTTGAGAATGTCCAGTCACAGCGAAGCGAATCGTAGGAGACATGATGCCGGACGAAGAGCCGAGTTCTCAAAATGAATCGCCGCAATGGATGCGACACTCGCCTCCCGGCAATGGTTGGAAACTGGGTTTTCTTATTTTAGCTCTATCGCCGACACCCGTTGCAATGCTGACTGGGACGGCTGGCGTATGCGGACAGGTTTACAACTCGTTTCAAAATGGCCAGCCCCTTTCAATTGGCGCGATTGTCTTCGGTGTCTTCACGTTGGTTTGCTGTTTACTTGGCGGGATCGGCTTGTGCGGTGGGTTCGACGAGAGGCGGTTGGGTCCTGTTGCAGGAGGGATTGTTATCGGATTGGTGCTTGCTCTCGTTGATTTTTTTGTCGCGGTTTTTATCGGCTGTTGCATAGGACTGTCACTGCTTTGACGCGCTCTGGAATTCCAATCTACGGCTGGCTCATGCTCGCGGGCATCGTGGTGAGCATTTTGTTCTGGTCGCGGCTGGCGCGGCGCGACGACCGGCTCCTGGCGGTTTATGTCGCCGCGCTTATCGGCGCGTTTCTCGGCGCGAAGGTCGTTTATTTTTTAGCGGAAGGTTATCAGCATCTCGGCGCGCCGGACCTGTGGCTGCAACTGGCGACCGGCAAAACGATCCTCGGCGGATTGCTCGGCGGCTACGCAGCGGTGGAAATGGCCAAACGCCTCGTCGGCTACGCGGGCGTCACTGGCGACTGGTTCGCGACCATTGTGCCGGTTGGGATCATCCTCGGGCGCATCGGCTGTTGGTTTCACGGCTGCTGCGTGGGCAAAGTTTGTCAGCCGGCGTGGTTTACGGTGAACGATGCGGCGGGAGTGGCGCGCTGGCCGTCGGTGCCGGTGGAAATCCTGTTCAATGTCGCGATGGTTGTTGTCTTCGTCCTGCTTCGCCGCGCGTGCAAACTGTCCGGCCAGCATTTCCACATTTATTTGATCGCCTACGGACTCTTTCGTTTTCTCCACGAATTTTTGCGGGAGGAGCCGAAGTTGTTCGGTCCCATCACCGGCTATCAGATTGCCGCGTTGGCCGTGGCGACCTTGGGAGTCTTTGGCTTCGTGCGCCGGGCGAAGGCGGTGCGCGTCCTGGTTCGGGCGTCGTGAATTTTTCATGAGTTGGCGCTTCCGAACGCGCCCCATGTGAACAATTACGCCGCCGCCCAGACCATCAACGCCGGCGCTGCCTTCACGCTGGCATGGGATCCTTTCGTCGGCGGCACAGCCACCGACTCCATCACGGTGCAAGTCCTCGATGCCTCAAACCAGATCCCCCACGGGAACTGACGCTTACAGTTCGAAAAAATCCGCCGTGATGCCGTCAGTGTCGCAAT
>QHPA01000403.1 GCA_003218935.1 Verrucomicrobiota bacterium | reverse complement strand
CCTTGGCTCAGGTCGTCACGGTAAAGGACGGTGTAGGTCTTGCCGGCGACTGCGGTGAACCGCAGCGATGTCTGGCTGCCGGCAATGGTGACTGAATCAATCTTTAACGAACTGTTCGGATCCTTCGGGTCCGTGCCCGCAAGATACTCCTGCAAGTTGGTGAAACCGTCGCCGTCTGGATCGGCGTTTGGCGTCGCATCGGAATTGTCGATCGCGCCGAAATACTGGATTTCCCATGCATCGGGCAATCCGTCGCCGTCCGTGTCGCCCGGCGTGGTGACGGCATTGGGTGATCCGGCGGTCGGCGCCGTGGCGATCCAGTTCGCCGGGTCGTCGCCGAAGTCAGTGCCGACTTTGCGTTGCAAGGAATTGCCGGTGCCGGCCGCGCCCGTTGGCCAAGGCGCCAGCGCCGAGTAATTGACTTGATCGACCAGAACGTAAGGGACAAAACCCGCGTCGGGATGCGGGGGGAGTTGCGGCGGGTCCGGTTTGAACAATTCAATGCTTTCACCCGTGTTGTTCAAATTGCCGCCGTAAGGCCCATAAAGCGGCACGCCCGGCGCGACGCCATATTTGCTGCGAAAAGCCGCCGCCACAGTCGGATTAACCGCCGGATCGAAGTTGACCACCAGCAGAAAACCGCCCGCCGGCAGCGTCACGTTTTGCGGGAACGCAAAGTCCACTCCGCCGCCGATCTTCCAGGTGTTCGTCACAGCCGCCGGGTCGAACAGTGAAACGTTTGTCGAAGTGATGTTCCGCAACTCGATGAATTCCGCCGACGTGTCCTCGTCGAGGGACCCGCCGACGCTCGCCGGTTGATACATGATTTCGTTAATGACAATCGGGCCGACGAGCGGATACGGATTGGCCGCGCCCGTTCCGGTACGGAACTGGTCAACGCTCGTCGGAGTGTCCACGCCGAATGAGCGCCGGCTCATCGCGACAAATTCCACGGCGCCCGCGCTGTTGGTGTACCGTCCGAATGACACGCCGTTGGCCGCAGCGCCAAATTTCGCAACGGCGCGATAGCCCGTGAGATTCCCGACCGCGTCCGACTGCGAGAGATAGACCTGGTCGCCGTGCGCCGAATTGAACGTAAACGGAACGGACGAACCGCTGGCCGGGTTGAACTGATATTCATAGAACACCTTGAACGCGCCGGCGGAGATGATCGTGCCGTCAGAGACGCGGTACTTCTTCAGATCATCCGGCGTGTTGCTGATGTACCAGCCGCCGAGGTTCACGTCGCTGCCGCTCGGATTGTAAAACTCAACGGCGTCCTCCAGCGGCGGGTCGGTGTGGGTGAGCACTTCGTTGACGACGACATTTGAGAGCGGCAGATAGTTGCTTTCGCCTGGCGATGCCGTCTGTGCGAAACTCACGACGTTGGCCGTGCCGTCCGGGAAATGGCCTTGCGACACGCCGGTCTGCTGCGGGCCAAAGACGACGCCGTCAATCAGTACGCCCGCGGGCGAATAAATGCCGATTGCTTCGCCGGACTTCTTGAGGTTGAAAGTCACGTGGTCCGCGCCGGCCCCCACATTGCCATCGGCGGTGAATCGGACAAACGCATTGGCCCGCACACCTACGAAACTCAGCGGCGGGATGGGTGACTGCGTTTTATCAGTTAAATTGTCGGTCAGGAAAAGGCCGCCCAGCGCCACGGGCTGATCCGCGCTGTCGTACACCTCGAACCAATCACCGCCGTTTGCGGGATCGGCCATCCATTCGTTGATTTTGAGCGCGCCAAATCCGCCCAGGCCGGCCGCGTTGTTGAGCGCGCCGGGCGTCGGCACCGCAAGGGTCCAGTTGCCAGCTCCGTTCGGCACGCGTCCGATGGAGTAGTCGGCCGCCTGCAACCCAAACCGAACGCCGTCCAACAGCGCGCCGCCGGCCGACGGACGATGGAACAGCAGTACCGCATCCCCTTTCTCGCCCAGTCCGAAACCGGTGTTCGTGCCCGAGACCGGCGAACCGGCGTCGCAATAGACCAGCAAGTAACCGGACGCGGCGATGCTGGTACTCGCCGGAAAGACCCATTTGCGCGGCGCGTTGGAGTCGTCGCTCAGACTCAGGTCCGACAGGTCCAGAGCGTTGGTTGATGGATTGTAAATCTCCACGTAATCCGCAGTGTGGCCGTTGAAGTTGGTGAGGGTCTGATTGTTGGCCAGAACTTCGTTGAGCACAATCGGCACTCCGAAAGTTTGCGTGATGACATTCGTCGTGTAAACGACGGCACTGAGCGACATGCCGAATACGTCATCGCTGCTGGTGCCGGAACCGCAACACGAAGATTGATGCACTTCCACCGCCACGACATTGTCCCCCGTGACCAGGCTGTTGGTCGGGAAAGTCAGGACTTCCGCCTGGCCTTCGCTGGGTTGGTTCGCGGCCAGGGTCGAATAG
>QHPA01000402.1 GCA_003218935.1 Verrucomicrobiota bacterium | reverse complement strand
TTGCTCCCGCTTATCGATGACTTCGGCGCAGAGTTTTTCGTATTTGGGCGTGTGCTGCTGGCCCGCCCCGACCATCTCGATCAGCCTTTCAGTGTAGTCCTTCATGTCGATGCAGCCCATATGGAGCACGACGAGCTTCGCCTTCAACCGTCGCGCGGTCTCAATGGTTTTGAGTGAATGGCGCCACGCGTTTTCCCGCTCGCGGCTGTCCAGTGAGGAAAATTTGAAGAGGTTCGGATTGGCCTGGTTGACGCCGATCGGCAGCGGACAGAAATTGTGCAGCGTGGAAATCCTGATCTCGCCGGCATCCACGGCCTCGATGATTCCAGGCAGCAGGCTGATGCGAATGCCGTGGCTCAGCTCGGCGTACTCGAAGCCGAGGTCGCGAATCTCCCGAAGCATGGCGCGACCGTCCGTGTGGCGGTGTGAATTCCAGCAAGTGGAAAGCGAATGCATAAAAAAGGCCGAGTGTGTTTGCGAGTTGGACAGCACTCGGCCCCGGGGATTCGATTATTTACAAATCGGCATAGCGGGCGCTCAGCATGGCCGAAAACCGGGCCATCTTCATTTTGCGACGGCGCCGTTCGCTCGGCTTTTCATAATGCCGGTGGTTGCGCACTTCCTTCAGGATGCCCTCGCGGTCGATCTTTTTCTTCAATCGCCGCAGCGCTTTTTCCACCGATTCGCCCTTTTTGAGTTTGATCTCTGTCAACGCAGATTCACTTCCTCTCCGGGACCCGGGCACCAGCGGACAACCATTTGATCGCTTTGGCCTTCGAGTCCGGAGCGAGGAGAGTAGTTTTGGTCGGCCAATGTGTCAACGTGCAAAGAGTCGCTTGAAGTTGACGGTTTAAACGGTCCTTTCCCGCTCGCTGCGCCGAGCCGTGTTGCCGCCGGAAACCCCCTAAACCAGCTTGCTTTCAAGGGCCAACCAGCCCATGGTAGGCGCCATGGGTCTGCCCAGTCAAACTGTTCCGCTCAGTCCGGAGCAGGTGGCTCAATTGCATCGGAAACTCTCGGACTTACGACACAACGTCAATAATCATCTCGCCCTGATTGTGGCAGCTTTGGAACTGATCCGCCGCAAGCCGGAAATGGTTGATCGCATGGTCAGTAATCTCACCGAGCAGCCGCAAAAAATCCTTGAGGAAATCAAGAAGTTTTCCGAAGAACTCGAGCGATCGTTGAAAATCACGCACGACTAGTCCGCCAACTCCGTTGTTGCGCAGTGTAACCATTCTGCGTTCGCGCGGTGGCTTTCCGCTTTGACGCCCCCGGCAATTATGGCAGATTCCGCGGCTGTGGACCGGACCGATGCGGAGCTGATTGCGGCGGTGTTGAACGGCGAGACCGCCAGCTTTGAGCCGCTCGTAAAAAAATATCAACCGCGCGTCTTCGCCACGGCGCGCCGTTACGCGCGACGTGAAAGTGAAGTCGAGGACATCGTCCAGGAGGTCTTCCTCAAAGCGTTTCAAAAACTGCGCAGCTTTCGCGGTGACGCGCCGTTCGAGCATTGGCTCATGCGGCTGGCGGTGCGCACTTGCTACGATTTTTTGCGCGCGCACCGGCGCAACCGGGAGATGTCGTTTGCTG
This sequence comes from Verrucomicrobiota bacterium, assembly GCA_003218935.1. Classification (GTDB taxonomy): domain Bacteria; phylum Verrucomicrobiota; class Verrucomicrobiia; order Limisphaerales; family AV2; genus AV2. Next base: position 3,907 of record QHPA01000402.1, on the reverse strand, counting down.
ATATTTCCGATGAAGAAAGCGATTGGCTCGAACGCTTCGGCGCCGATCCGTCCGACGCCAGCGAGCATGCGGCGGCCGCGCGTGAACTGGTCGAGCGCCTGCTGGCCCAACTCTCGCCAGCGGCGCGGCTCGTCCTCACCCTGCTGGAGATCGAGGACCGCTCCGTGAAGGAAATCGCCGCCCTGACCGGCTGGTCACTGTCGGTCGTCAAGATTCGCGCCTTTCGCGCCCGCGCCGAGATGCGAAAATGCCTGGAAAAACTGGCGCGAGAAAAGTATTTGTAACCCGCGCCCTGATGATGCCGTCTGGTTGAATTGACCTGCTATGAACCTCACCGAGCTTCGGAAGAAACTGCTCGCCGCTGCGCGCGCGCATCCTCCCGGCGGGGACGTGCCTTACGCCTTTGAAAAGCGCGTCATGGCGCGCCTCGCCGAAAAGCCGGCGCTGGACCTCTTCGCGATCTGGAACCGGACCCTCTGGCAGGCCGTCGCCCCGTGCCTCGCCGTCACTCTGTTCCTGGGCGTCTGGACTTTCCTTGCCCAGCGCAACGACAATTCACGCGAGACTCTCGCCGCCGACCTGGAAAACAGCCTCTACGCGCCGCTCGACAACCAGACCGAAACCTGGTGAACACCTGGAAACCCATCCTCGCCGCGCTGGTGATCTTCGCCGCCGGCGTCGTGACCGGCGGCCTGACGGTGAACTTGCGGAAGCAGCCTGCCCGTCCCAGAGGGGCTGTTGCCGCGAAGAAGCCGGTGGCCATGCCAAGAGAAGGCCAGTTGCGCGAGCTTTCACGCCGGATGCAGGCCGAGCTTGATTTGACCCCCGAACAGCGGGAACGCATCGAAGCCATTATCCACGACAGTCAGGAGCGAGTGAAAGCGCTGCGGGACGAAGTCGGCCAGAAGACTAGCGAGGAATTCAGGGAGATGCGGCAAAAAATCCGTAGCGAACTGACTCCCGAACAACGCAGAAAATTCGCGGAGATCATGCAGCGGTATGACGAGCGAAAGAAACCCGACGAGCGCACTGCTCGTCCGTCACCGCCTCCCGCCGAAAAAACGGAATGACCGCAGCGACTCGCAAAGTTTCGCTGCCGCAATTAGAGTGGTTGCCAAAAGTAATTTCCGATCAACGTCGTGTGCAGGAACTCCCCTCACCCGGCTAAAGCCACCCTCTCCCCTCATCCGATGAGGGGAGAGGGCAGGGTGAGGGGAGCCGTTGGACATTCGACAATCGGTTTCATTTCGGAAATTTATTTTGCCAATTGCTCTAACTCGCCGCTTCCACCACCGCCTCGGTGCTGCTGTGGCCGATGATTTTCACGCGCTGGCCCTTGTCAATCATGTCTCCCTGCGAAATGACATCCAGAATTTCGTCGCCAAACTGGGCCTTGCCACCGGGGCGCAGCGACGAGATGGCCACGCCCACCTGGCCAATGCGTGACTTTTGCTTCTGCTCCAGCTCCGCCACCGTGCTCACGCCGCTGGCGGTTTGCGAAACGAGTTTTCCGTAAATCGAAGTTTTCGGCAGCCAGCGGCTCAACAACAATACCGCTGCCCCTCCACCAACAAACGCGACGAACAGGTCCCGCAGTGGCAGCTCCAGCTTCTCGAAAGTTGGAATCGCCGGCATTCCAGGATAGACATCCACCATCGCCATCACCAGCGCGACCAGCATCAACACCGCCCCGATCAGTCCCAACGCAACCGTTCCCGGAAAGACGAACAGTTCCAGTCCCACCAGCGCCAGTCCCAATAAGAACACCGCAATCCATTCCAGCCCGGACAACCCCGCGATGTAACCCCCGAAAAAGTAGAGCGCGAACGCGACGATCCCGATGATTCCCGGCAACCCGAATCCCGGCGTCTTGAGCTCGAGGTAAATCCCGGCGATCCCGATGATCAACAACAAGGGACTGATCATGTTAATCCACGTCGCCAATCGTTCCACGCCGGTTGGTTTGATGTCCACCCGCGCCGCGTCAACATAACCGAGCTTCTGCAACAGCTCTTCGATGGTCTCTACTGTTCCGGATGAAAGCAGCGGCTTCGGTGGCTCGCCATATTCGCGCTCCGCTTCAGTGTTGGTGAGGGTAAGAATCTGGCCCTTCTCGTTCAGTACCTTGCCGTCGATTTTCAGCTCTTTGCTTTTATCGATCATCGCCTCGACGACTTCGATGTTGTAGCCGTTTTTCTCGGCTGAAGTTCGCACCAGTGCCCGAAGCGCGGAATTCATTTTAGCCTGCATCGTTTCGGGCATGTCCTGCGGAGTTCCTCCCGGCACCATCATGATGGGCGCGGCGGCGCCGATGACGCTTAGCGGCGCCATGAAGATTTTTTGAGTCGCGACAGAAATGAACGCGCCGGCGGAAAAGGCCTTTTTGTTCACGAACGTCGCAGTCTGTCCTTTGAAATTGTTCAGGATCCCGATAATTTCTTCTGTCACATCGACGCGTCCGCCGTTGGTATCCATGTCGAGCACGAGCAAATCCGCTTTTGCCTCCATCGCCTCCTTCACGCCGCGACGCACCAGATAAACCAATGGCGGCATGATGTCGTCGCGAACAGGCAGGACGTAAACCTTCCTTTGACCGGAGCCGTCCGTTTCACTGCCGCGCAAATCGAATCCGCACAGGGAGGAAATGGTTGCCAAAAGGAACGCCGCCGCTCTGGCTCTCATGCTCAAAGACTATCGCATGTCCTCCTGCCCTGCAAGACAACCGAAGGCCGCATCCGCGCGCATCCGCACACTGCCACAGTACTGGGACAGGCATCCTGCCTGTCTATGTCCGGCTGGCTGGAAAGGCGGCGGGAATTTGCGTGCTTTGGCCGCGGCAGGCTGGAAGCACTATTCACTCCGCAAGGATGTACCCGCCACGCCCTCCGCGGCGAAATCCTGCGCACGGAAAAACCCGCATCGGGCCAGCAATCGCTTGATGTCGAACTCTCTTGCTCCGAGCTTTCCAGCGGCGTTCAACAGGTCGCGCGCCTCAACGGGATACCAGTTGGCACGGCTGCGGTCGCTCAAGCCGGCCACATCAACCGGCTCGATCGCACCAAAGATATCGTCAATCAATTCATTCCGCACCGCGGCGGTTAAACCGCCATTTTCCCGGGCGCACGATGCGCGTTCACAACAGGAGCGAAGCAACGGACCGAAACGCGGATGATCGTGCAAGAGAAATCCGCTGGCCAAGTCCGACCGATTCAACCGGCGCGCCGACTCCGAAAAACTCGCGGCTGCAAAGTAGAGCAACGACAGGGCAGCGAAGAGCGGGAAATCGTTCATGTTGGCATAAAGCGCCCCGACCAGCCGGACCGACGCGTCAAGCTCCTGAAGCGTGCATTGCGCGTATTGACTCAGGCGTTCTTCAACCTCAGGCGAGTTCCAGTCGGTGGCCAGAATCTCCGCCACTCGCCCCACGCCCAACAACGTCAGGGGAAATCCAGTCGAGAGCAGCGGGTCAACAAAACCCGCGGCCGACGGCAACAACGCCCAGCGCGGGCCAACGACCGCGCCGCTGCGGAAGGAAAGTCGTGGTGTGTGAACGAACGAAAATTGCGCTTTTGCGTCTGCGAACTGCTCGCGCAGAGTGGGCAGACGTTCCAGGACCCGGTCCCAGGCCGCCGCGCCCTCTGCCAAACGCAGTCGACTGGCGAGCTCCTCCGTAGCCGCGACGCCGGCGCTGGTGACGCCGTTGTTGAACCGCAACACCCAGATCCAGCCGCCGTCGAAAATATGGTGCACTGCCGCGTCGTCCACCGGATACGGCGGCTCTCCTCCCGGGCGTTTCTGTGAAACGCCGCCCAAGTCCTCCCACCGCTTCACGCCTGTGAAATGCGCATAGAGCGCCTGCGTGCGCGGGAAGTTTTCGAACGATGCTTCCGGCAGGCGCAACGCCCGA
>QHPA01000401.1 GCA_003218935.1 Verrucomicrobiota bacterium | reverse complement strand
TATCCGTTGGTGGCTGCAACGGTGGCGCTGAGTCTGGTCGGCGTGGTGCTCTGGGGGAGCGTGGTCGGCTCCATGCTCCCTTTCCTTTTGCGCCGCCTCGGATTTGATCCTGCGGCGTCGTCGGCGCCGTTCGTGGCGACGCTCGTCGATGTCACCGGCATCGTGATTTACTTCACGGTTGCGTACCACATCCTGCGCGGAACCCTTCTTTAGCCGGGGTTGGCGTAGCGGCGGGCGTGTCGCCAATAGTGTTCGGCATGAAAACGCTGACATTCGACAAGCGGTTTCATTTCGGAAATTTCTTTTTGGCAATTGGGTGACCAGGATACCACCCGCAATTGTGGGTAGTGTCTTAATTTCAGAATCTGAATTGTAGCGGCGCTCTATGAGCGCCATTTTTGGCGGGTCACAGACCGCCGCTACAACCAAATTAAGACACTGACCAATTGTGCGATGGCTTGACGCGCCCGGGTGTCGGTCCTACTTTCCTTTCGTCCAGAGGGGAGCCAACCGGCTCCGCGATTGCGGGGCGAAGGCTGAGAGTCCGGCGCGGGAGCGTTGGAGACCCGTTGAACCTGATCCGGATAATGCCGGCGAAGGGATTGCCCCGACCTTCGAAGGTTTTTCCCGGATCAATTGAGTTGTGGCCATCAACCATCAACTCTCAACCATCGACCAGTTTATGATTGCGACCAAAGATTCGTTCGAACCGCATAGCAGCGACCAACTGCCCAATTCCCGGCGCGTGTACGTCGTCGGCATAATCCATCCGGACATCCGCGTGCCCATGCGCGAAATCGAACTCGCGCCGACAAAATCCTTCAACGGTCAAATCGAAGTGAACGAACCGGTGCGCGTTTATGACACCAGCGGCCCGTGGGGCGATCCCGATTTCAAAGGCACGGTCGAAGAAGGTCTGCCGCCGCTCCGCCGTGACTGGATTCTTCGCCGCGGCGACGTGGAGGCATACGATGGCCGGTCGGTCAAACCCATTGATGACGGTTACCTTTCGGAAAACCACCACGTCCATGCAGCCAAACGCCAGGACCCGACCAACTTCAAACTTGAAACTCGAAACCTGAAACCGCGGCGCTCGTTACGGGCGTCGGCAGGGCATCCGGTGACCCAGCTTTGGTATGCGTGCCAGGGCATCATCACTCCCGAAATGGAATTCATCGCCATTCGCGAGAATATGAAAGTAGCGCAGGCGTCTCGCCTGCGGATCGGTGATCTCTCGCGCGACCCCGTCCGCAATGACCTCAACAAACAACACGCCGGCCCCGGCTCGCCGAATCACGATTCAACGATTGACGATTCAACGATTCAACGATTCAACGATTCAACGCCTTCCGTTTTCCGCCGCTTCCCCCAGCGCATCCCGCGGGAAATCACTCCCGAATTTATCCGTTCCGAAGTTGCCGCCGGCCGCGCCATCATCCCGGCCAACATCAATCATCCCGAATCCGAGCCGATGATCATCGGGCGAAACTTCCTCGTGAAGATCAACGCCAACATCGGCAACAGCGCCGTGGCATCGTCCATCGAGGAGGAAGTCGAGAAGATGCGCTGGGCCACCAGGTGGGGGGCGGATACTGTTATGGACCTCTCCACCGGCAAGAACATCCACGCCACGCGCGAATGGATTCTCCGCAACTCGCCCGTGCCCATCGGCACCGTGCCGATTTATCAGGCGCTCGAAAAAGTCGGCGGCAAGGCCGAGGCACTCACCTGGGAAATCTATCGCGACACACTCATCGAACAGGCGGAGCAGGGCGTGGATTACTTCACGATCCATGCAGGAGTCCTGCTCCGGTTCATCCCATTGACGGCACATCGTGCCACCGGCATCGTCAGCCGCGGCGGCAGCATCATGGCCAAATGGTGCCTGGCGCATCACCAGGAGAGTTTCCTTTACACACACTGGGACGACATCTGCGAAATCATGGCTGCCTATGACGTTTCCTTTTCCATCGGAGACGGCCTGCGTCCCGGTTCGATCGCCGACGCCAACGACGAAGCGCAATTCGCCGAACTCAAAGCACAGGGCGAACTCACCGAGCGCGCGTGGGCGCACGGCGTGCAAGTGATGAACGAAGGTCCCGGTCATGTGCCGATGCACATGATCGAGGAGAACATGGCCAAGCAACTCGAGTGGTGTCACGAAGCGCCGTTTTACACGCTCGGCCCGCTCACCACCGACATCGCGCCCGGCTACGACCACATCACCAGCGCGATTGGCGCGGCGATGATCGGTTGGTATGGCTGCGCGATGCTCTGCTACGTGACGCCCAAGGAACACCTCGGCCTGCCGAACAAGAAGGACGTGAAAGACGGCGTCATCGCCTACAAGATCGCCGCGCACGCCGCCGATCTGGCCAAAGGCCATCCCGGCGCGCAATACCGGGACAATGCGCTGAGCAAGGCGCGCTTCGAGTTCCGTTGGGAGGATCAGTTCAACCTCAGCCTCGACCCCGTCACCGCGCGCGAGTTCCATGACGAAACCCTTCCGCAAGAAGGCGCCAAGACCGCGCACTTCTGCTCCATGTGCGGCCCGCATTTCTGCTCGATGAAGATTACGGAGGACGTGCGGAAGTACGCGGCAGAACAAGGCATCGCCGAGGAAGAAGCGTTGAAAAAGGGGATGGAAGAAAAGAGCAAAGAGTTTGTCAGCAAAGGTGCCGAACTGTATGCGAAAGCCTGACCGGCAACACTCAACTTTCAACTCTCAACCATCAACCAGCGCGAAGCGCTTTGAGAAGGGAGCGGAGATTTACGCTAAGGCGTAAATCCCGGAGTGTTGGCTGTGACAAGGAGTTCCGGGAGCAAATGGAACAGTTGAGGCGCGAATTAGGAATTCATCCTGACCTGGATTTGGCGACCAAATTGTTTTGCCCACCGATTCCTCACGAAGAAGTGCCCAAGGCAGATGAAGACTACAAGGTTTTCAGAATCAAAGTCGATGGGATCGTCATCCGCTACGTCGCGGACATGTATTCAATCCAAATGACCGCAGAGGGTGATTTGCTGGAAGCATGCGTCCAAGCCCTCGCATCCGATCTCGTCGTAAAGATGTCAGCTTTGGAGAATACTCCGTGCGAATCGAAGCAACTCTGACCTACGCCCCGGCTCATTGATCGGTGCGTTCCAACAACGCGAGACTACCCTGGGTCATCCGTCAAATAATTTTCGATCCCAACGGCGTTGCATCGCCTGTGGTTGCCGCACCAACGCGAATGATTCAACCCTCTCAGGGTTGGTGATCCGATACGGATGACAACCCAAGGTAGCTCGTCCCTCGCAACCTTGGGCTGATTGATTCAATCCCTTCGGGATTATCAAAAATGCTTGCCCCAGGCGCGTCCGAACGTTGAGAGCGACTCGATTGCCGACCGGAACGACAAAGGTGCCAGCCGCACGCCCTCCGGCTGCGCCATGCTCCGATAGTTGACCGTCGCAGGGAATCCCCGCACTCTTCGGCTCATGCTGAATGATGCGTCGCTGATGAAGTTCCTGAAAGGCCAAATGCCCGCCGCGCTGGAGATGTTGCGGCAGATGGTCGGCATCAACAGTTTCACTGGCAACCAGCAGGGGGTGGACAGGCTCGGGCGACTTACTGCGGAGTGCTTCGCGCCACTGGGTTTCACTGCGGAGTTCGTCCCATCGGCGAATCCGAACTACTGCGATCATCTCGTGCTGACGCGGCGCGGGCGCGGGACGAATAACATCGCGATGGTCTCGCATCTCGACACGGTGTTCCCGCCGGAGGAAGAGGAGCGAAATAATTTCCGCTGGCAGCCGGAGGGGGATCGAATTTACGGCCCTGGCACGCACGACATAAAGGGCGGCACGGTGATGATGTGGTTGGTGCTTCAGGCGCTGCGGGCGCACACGCCGACGGTGTTTGAGGCCATCACTTGGAAGCTCCTCTGGAACTCTTCCGAAGAAACGTTGTCGCAAGATTTCGGTGAGGTGTGTCGGAGCCGGTTTGACCGGGACACACTCGCGGCGCTGGTCTTCGAGTCGGAGGGGCGCCTTGGCGATGAACGCCTGGTGGTCGTCGCACGGAAGGGCAGGGGAACGTGGCGGGTGAAGGTTACCGGGCGCGGCGCGCATGCCGGCGCGAAGCATCCGCACGGGGCTAACGCGATTGTGCAACTCGCGCACACACTGCAGCGCGTCGCGGCGCTGACGAATTACAAACAAGACCTTACGTTCAACGTGGGCACGATATCCGGTGGCACGGTACTGAATCGCGTACCGCACGAGGCCGTGGCTGAAGGCGAATTCCGCGCGTTCACTCCGGAAGCTTACGCACAGGCCAAAGTCGCTCTCCTCGCGCTGGCCGGTCCAGGAGAGGTGCGAAGTCCTGTTGACCGCTACGCTTGCGACCTGAAGGTTGAGTTTCTCACCGAGAGTCGTCCCTGGCTACGAAATCCCGCTACCGACCGACTCGCCGCGATTTGGCAGGAGGCGGGCAAGGAGCTTGGTTTCCCCGCCGGCGTCGAAGAACGCGGCGGGTTGAGCGACGGGAATCTAATCTGGGACGCCGTGCCCACGCTCGATGGCTTGGGGCCTTGGGGCGATAACGATCATTGCTCCGAACGCAGCGCGGACGGATCGAAACTGCCCGAATACGTGGACGTGCCTTCGTTCGTTCCCAAGGCGGCGCTCAACACTTGTGCGATTATGAAACTGTTGGAGCAGCGCAGCGATCGGTGATTCGACGAACTTGAAAGTGGACGCACTCCTCTCACAACTGTTCGACTCGAAATCCCTTCTTCTTCAGCGACTCCACCACGCCGTCCTTGCCCACGAGATGCGCCATGCCGACGACGACAAAAACAGTCTTTTCGCCGCGCAATAATTCCTCGATTTTTGTGAGCCAAACGCGATTGCGGTCGGTCAAGAATTTCTTATAGATCGCCGGATGCTGCTTCATGATCTCCAGCAATAACGGTTCGATTTTTGCCGCGTTCCCGGTTTTCCAGGCCTCGATCACGTCCGCGAAAATCTTCGGAAAGCGGTCCGTCTCTTCGAGCATCGATTTCAGGAACAACTCGTCCTCTTCGCGCGACAGATTGGCAAACAGGTTGATCTGAAACCCGACAGTTTCCAGCGCGCGGATCTCTTTCTTGTCCGTTTTTGCCCGCGAATAGTAATGCTCGTCGATTCCTTGATTGGGATCGAATCCGAGCTTTTGCAATTGCAGCGCGACGACGGAGACAGAGGCAAGCCACGGTTTCATTTGATCGAGCGCGGACGGTACGCCCACGGCGTTCTTGAGCCAGGACTGCAACCCGGCGTAGGTCTCTTTGCTGACGCGTTGGCTGAGCGTCTCTCCGGCGGGGCACATGCCCGCTTTCAGCAGTTTGGTCTGAGTCTCCATGGATTTCATCTCTCCCGGATTCGCCTCGAAGACGACGGTAGAGGCACGTTGGTAGGCTTGCTCGATCGGTTTTGCGAGGGGATAAAAGTCCTCTTTCGCAAAGTGAATCGAACCGAGCAGATAAACGCTGTTGCTGCTGCCATGGACCTGCCACAACGGATGCGCATTCCCGGGGGCGTTCGCGGTTTGAGCCGCCAGGCGTTCGCCCACAGTCATGGCCAGAAGCAAGAGCCAGCTCGCGCACCTACGGAATCCTTTGAATGATTTCATCGCGCCATGATACCGTGGTTGGCGCGTG
>QHPA01000400.1 GCA_003218935.1 Verrucomicrobiota bacterium | reverse complement strand
CTCGACGCATCTTCAGTTTATTCATCTTTGGCGCGGAACACTTCATCCTCGTCTCTGAGGTACTCGATTTCCATTTTGGAGACGAGTTCCTGGGCGAAGTTGTCCAATTCGACCGTGAGTGCGCGCAAGGTGTGCACGAGCCAGTTGTAGCCGAACATGGACGGAATAGCGACGAGCAGGCCGGCGACCGTGGTGATCAATGCCGCCGCGACCCCGGGGGCCATTTGTGTCAAACTCGCGTTCTGAGCCTGGGCGACGTGGCCGAAGGTGCTCATGACGCCCCAAACCGTCCCCAGCAATCCCAAAAACGGCGCACCGCTCACCGCAATCGCCAGCAGGATGAGTCCCGATTCCAGTTTCAACGATTCCTGGGCCACCGCCCGTTCCAGCGTGCGTTTCACATGTTCGGTTGCCTTCAGCGAAAGGACCGGTTTACGTCCTTCGCCGCCGGCTGTTTTCAAGCGGGCATCGAGTTCGAGGCACCCTTCCTGATAGACCGCAAACAACGGGCAGCCATCCACCTGGATACGCCGGTCGTAGATGGCCAGGACATTATTCTGCTGGCGAAACTCGGCGTTGAAAAGCTGATTCAACTTCTTCGCCCGCCGCATCTGCACTGCCTTCGACCCCATCACCGACCAGGCCACGACCGAAAAAATCAGCAACGTGAAGATGATGATTTTGGCTTCCGGGGTGGCCTGGTTCCAGACGTAAACCAGCTCGTACTGGCTGGAGGCGGCCGCCAGAAAGTAAACCGTGGCGTTCATTCAGTCATCGGCAAAATTCCGTGCAAAAACGTGCATTTTTGACCGAGATGGTTTAACGCCACGGGGCGAATTGGTCAAAAACTTTTGGGCGAGTTTGAGTGGCTTGCAACAGTCGCGCTCGAAAAAGAACGCGCCGGAAGTCCAACTCGTGTTGAGTTGACCACACCACTCAACAAATGATTCAATTTTATTTCAACCTTTTTTTTAAAAGAAATTTTCTCGCGCGACGCGCTCACGGCATTGACCTTGTCGGCAGGGCCGTCGTTTGTTAGCGTCCTGCCCCGTCGCATGAGTTCATCCGGCACCGACAGCCGACCTGCGTCTCGCCCAGCCATTCGCCTCAAGGAAGGCGGGCTGCTTACCGTAATTTTCCTTCTCGGACTGCTGCTGACCATCTTCGGGGGGACCGTCAAGAGGCCGGAATACAAACAAGATGCCACGGGTGAAAGCGGGACTCTCATGGTTAAACAGAACAAGTTCCTGAACGCTCAAAACCTCACCAACCTTGCCAAAGACACCAGCTTTTTCGCCATCATGGCCGTCGGCGCGACGTTCGTCATCGTCTCCGGTGGCATTGACCTGTCGGTGGGCGCTGTCTATGCGCTGGCCTCGGTGCTGGCGGCGCTGGTCCTGCACCAATTTGGGGCAGACGGGCCGCACAGTTCAGTCTCACCCTGGCTGAGCGTGCCGTTGGGCGCGGCCGTTTGCGTTGGATCGGCCACCCTTTGCGGTCTGGTGAACGGCGGCATGATTGTCGCGCTTAAAGTCCATCCCTTTATTATCACCCTGGGAACCATGACCATCTACCGCGGAGTCGCCTTCGTAATCACCACCGGCCAATCCGTCGGGACCTTTCCCACGGCCTTTCCCGAACTGGTCAAGTGGGAGGCTTTCGGCGGTTTGCGTCTCGTGCCGCTGCTGGTGATGATCCTGGTGACCATTATCGGGACCGTTTACCTGGCAAGGCTCGCGGCTGGCCGGCGAATATACGCCGTCGGCGGCAACGAATTGGCCAGCCGTTTCAGCGGCGTGCGGGTCGACCGGGTCAAACTCAGCGTCTATGTCGTCTCCGGGTTGACCGCGGGCATCGCCGCGTTGCTGGCGATCGGCTACTACGGCAGCGCCTCGTCCGGCGACGGCTCCGGCTACGAACTGGACGTGATCGCGTCGGCGGTGGTGGGCGGGGCGAGTCTGTCCGGCGGCAAAGGCTCGGCCCTGGGGGCCTTGCTCGGCGCGCTCATCATCAAAATGATCGACAATGGCATCGTCATCCTCGGCATTGATCAGAGTTACAGCCGAATCATCATCGGCGTGGTCGTCATCCTGGCGGTTATGCTCGACCAGTTCAACACCTGGCTGGCCAAACGGCGGCTCACGAAAACGGTTTGAAGGCCCGGTTGGATCGGGGTAAGCATTCCCCGGACATGGACCATTCTTTTACCAGATGCCAAAGAACCAGACCAAGAGGCACTGAAAAGCCGGATGGTGATCCCCTAAAAACGCTATGAATCTAAAACTCATCCTGAACATTTTTGCCGCCCTTGGTGTCGTGTTGAATGTTCAAGCCCAGAAAAAATCCTTCACCATCGGCCTCGTCGCGAAGTCACAGAGCAATCCGGTCTTCCAGGCCGCGCGCATCGGCGCGACGGATGCCGCGCGCGATCTCGGCAGGAAGCACGGCATCGAAATCAAAATCGACTGGCGCACGCCCAACGAAGAAGACGCCCAGAAACAGGCCGAGGCCATTGAGCAGCTTGTGCTGGCCGGCGCCGACGGCATCGCCGTCAGTTGCTCGGACGCCAACAAGCTCACCGAGGCCATCAATTCCGCCGTGAGGAATGGAGTGCCGGTGGCCACCTTTGACTCCGACGCGCCGAACAGCAAACGGTTCGTCACTTACGCCATCGACGACGTGAAATGCGGCGAACGGGTCATGGAAGAGTTGGCCAGGTTCATGGGCGGGACAGGGATCGTTGCTATTCTGGCGGGCAACCAGAACGCACCAAACCTCCAGAAGCGCGTGCAAGGGGTGAAGAACGCCGCGAAGAAATATCCCGGCATCAGGATTCGCGACACCTACTACCACAAGGAAACGCCGCAGGACGCCGCCGCCAAGGTCGAGCAGGTCATGCAGGCCAACCCGGACATCACTGGCTGGGCGATGGTGGGCGGCTGGCCGCTGTTCACCGACAACGCTTTGAAATGGCAACCCGGTACGGTGAAATGC
>QHPA01000399.1 GCA_003218935.1 Verrucomicrobiota bacterium | reverse complement strand
TTGTCAATTCAAACACCGCTTCCATTTGGACCTGCCCAAACCGCGCGGTATTGCCAGTCTTCGAACTGCAGTACGACCAATGGGTCATCGGTTACCAGTTTTTTGGCGGCATCACAAATTGGCTCAATCCCGCCGGCACTTTCCCTTCGCGCAGTCCGGTGAAATCGTCGTCGGCCAAACCGACGTGGGTTCTGGCCGTGGACGCCATCATGAAGATCGACGGCGCCTGGGGTGGCGTTAAGGGAGTCACGCGTGATTACATCTACGACAACATGCCGCCGCATCGCCAGGCGAGCTCCAAGCTGCCCGCCGGCGGAAATCAAGTGTTCATGGACGGTTCGGGCCGGTGGATCAAATTCGAGCAGATGTATTACCTGCATTCCTGGAGCGCCGATGGAAGCCGCATCGCTTATTTCTATCAGGACGACTCGGATTTCGATGATCGACTCAAGCAACGCTTGAGCAGCCTCCGCGCGAAACCCTGAGTGGAACCTGCCCACCGACCATGAACCGTAGCCGACGACGTCAGACGGCGCTGACTATTTGAGAGTGCGCGGACTGACGTCCGCGGCTACGTGGTTTACGGAAAGGCTCTTGCGCATGTCAGGGCATGGCATTCTTTCGAGTCGTTGTTCGGCCTTCAAGGTTGACGAAGAGTCGTCCGGCAATAAGATGGCCGCCAGATTCCAATACGTCTTATGAGAGAAAACAACAAGCCGACGGCCATCACCTCTGTCCTGCACGAAAAGCGGGTTTTCCCGCCGACGAAGGGGTTTTCCTCCCGCGCCCATATCAAGTCGCTGGCGCAATATCGCAAGCTCTACAACGAGTCCATCAAGTCGCCGGACAGGTTCTGGGCGAAGCAGGCGAAAAATGAACTCACCTGGTTCAAGCCGTGGAAGAAAGTGCTCCAATGGAAAGAGCCGTTCGTCAGATGGTTCGTCGGCGGCCAGCTCAACGTCAGCCACAACTGTCTCGACCGATGGCTCGACACGCTTACGGCGAACAAAGCCGCGCTGATCTGGGAAGGCGAACCGGCGACCGACGGCAAGCCCGGCGAGGAGCGCGTGTTGACGTACAAACAACTGCACCGGGAGGTCTGCCGGTTTGCCAATGTGCTCAAGCGAAACGGCGTCCACAAAGGCGATCGGGTGCTCATTTACCTGCCGATGGTGCCCGAAGCCGCCATCGCCATGCTGGGCTGTGCGCGCATCGGCGCGGTGCATTCGGTGGTGTTCGGCGGGTTCAGCGCGCAGTCGGTGGCCGACCGCGTTTTTGACTCGCAGGCAAAACTCATCGTCACGGCCGACGGCGGCTTTCGTCGCGGCACGGTGATTCCGTTGAAGAAAAACGTGGACGAAGCTTTGACGCTCAAGGCTGCGAACGGCGATTTGCTGGCGAAATCGGTCGAGAAAGTCATCGTGCTGCGGCGCGCGAACAACGAGGTTCACATCGCAGAAGGGCGCGATGTCTGGTGGCATCGGGAATTGGATTACGTGGACGCGGAATGTGCCGCCGAAAGGATGGACAGCGAAGCGCCGCTGTTCATCCTCTACACGAGTGGTTCGACCGGGAAACCGAAAGGAATTCTTCACACGACCGGCGGCTACCTGCTCGGAGTAAAACTCACGCACAAATACGTCTTCGACATCCAGGACGCGGACGTTTATTGGTGCACCGCCGACGTGGGCTGGGTGACCGGCCATAGCTACGTGGTCTATGGCCCGCTCGCCAACGGCGCGACCAGTCTCATGTATGAAGGCGCGCCCAACTGGCCGGAGCCGGACCGCTTCTGGCGTATCGTGGCGAAATATGGCGTGACCGTTCTTTACACGGCGCCGACCGCGATTCGCGCTTTCATGAAATGGGGAACCGAATGGCCCGGGAAACATGATTTAAGTTCGCTTCGGTTGCTCGGCACGGTCGGCGAACCGATCAATCCCGAGGCGTGGATCTGGTATCACGAAACCATCGGTGGCAAACGATGTCCGATCGTGGACACGTGGTGGCAGACCGAGACCGGTGGGATCATGATCACGCCGTTGCCGGGGGCGATAGCTACGAAGCCTGGTTCAGCCACGCTTCCGTTCTTCGGCGTTGTACCGGAAGTCGTGGATGACGAAGGCAAGCCGGTCCCGCGCAACACCGGCGGAAAGCTCGTCATACGGAAGCCGTGGCCGAGCATGCTGCGCGGCATCTGGGGTGATCCGCGGCGTTACAAGGAAGTTTACTGGAGCGAAGTGAAGCGGAGTTACTTCACCGGCGACGGCTGCCGCCAGGACGCGGACGGTTACTACTGGATTGTGGGCCGCATCGACGATGTGTTGAACGTGGCCGGGCATCGCATCGGCACGGCGGAAGTCGAGAGCGCGCTGGTGAGCAATCAGAAAGTGGCCGAAGCCGCGGTGGTGGGTCGGCCCGACGAACTGAAAGGTCAGGCGCTCGTGGCGTTCGTCACGCTCAAGAGCGGTGTGAAACCGGATCATGCCATCCGTGACGAACTGCGCCAGCATGTGGCCAAGGAAATCGGGCCAGTGGCCAGGCCCGACGATATCCGTTTTGCCGAAACGTTGCCGAAGACACGTTCGGGAAAAATCATGCGCCGCTTGCTCAAACAGATTGCCTCGGGCACCGAAATCAAAGGCGACACGACCACGCTCGAAGATTTCAGCGTGCTGGCGAAACTGGCGCAGAGCGAGGAGTGACATCAGGTGGCCGCTGCACGCCGCCAGCGCGAGCAACTACCCACGCAGCAAACTTCTTCCTTTTGCCCGCCGGTTACGGCAGGCTGCACGCGTGGAAGCGAACCTGGTTTTGCTCATCGACATAGGGAACACACACACTCACCTCGGCCTTGCGAATCGCCAGCGCGTCCTGAAGCACAGCACCCTTCCCACCGCGCGCTGGTTCAACGGCCGTTCGGAGATAGCGGTGAAAAGGTTCGTGGGGAGTGCGTCCCCAACCGGGGCCTGTTTGTGCAGCGTCGTGCCGCGGGCGACGCCACGCGTGCGGCGCGCGGTGAAACGACTTTGGAATATTTCGCCGGTGGAATTGACGCCGCGAACCGTTCGCGGCGTCGGCATCAATTATCCAAGACCGGACACGATCGGCCCCGACCGCCTGGCCAATGCCGTCGCCGTCAAACATCACTTCGGCGCACCGGCGGTGGTGGTGGACTTTGGCACTGCGGTGACGTTCGACGTGGTGGACCGGCGCGGGAACTACG
>QHPA01000398.1 GCA_003218935.1 Verrucomicrobiota bacterium | reverse complement strand
CTCGCCGCCGACAACAAACTCGACGAAGGCCAGCCATGGGTGCAGGAGAGCATTCTGGGCAGCCTGTTCACCGCGCGTTACCGTTGGCTCGACCGCGTTGCGGGCACCATCGAGCCTACCATCATTGGCACCGCATTCGTAAACGCGGAAGCGACGCTTTTGCTGGACGAGCAGGACCCCTTTTGTTGGGGTATCCGATGAAAATGACGAATGACGAATGACGAAAGAATGTCGAATAACGAGGTCCGAATCCCGCCAGGCAGGTGAACGGTCTACTTTAACATTCGTGCTTTGCGCGTTTTTCGCCATTCGTCATGCGAATTTGCTCATTCTGCCCTGACGGTCCTTCATGTCTTCCGGAAAACACATCCTCATCATCGGCGGCGGCGTCATCGGACTATGCACCGCTTACTACGCAGCGCGTCAGGGGCATCGCGTCACGGTGATCGACCGGGACGGAGCGGACGATGAAGGGTGTTCCTATGGCAATGCCGGCATGATTGTGCCGAGTCACTTCGTGCCGCTTGCGGCGCCCGGAATGGTTGCGCTTGGCCTCAAATGGATGTGGAACCCGGCATCGCCGTTCTACATCAAACCGAGGTTAAGCCGGGACCTGTTGAGTTGGGGCATCAAGTTCTGGCGCGCTGCAACGCCGGAACACGCGCGCCGCGCTGCGCCGCTCCTGCGCGACCTCAACCTCGCCAGCCGCGCGTGTTTCGAGGAACTCGCGGAACTGAGCGATTTCGGATTCGTGAAGAAAGGGTTGCTGATGCTTTGTAAAACGCAGCACACGCTCGCTGAAGAGGCGAAGACGGCGCAACGCGCCACGCAACTCGGCGTTCCCGCCGAAGTGCTCGATGCGAAGCAGACTGCCGCGCTCGACCCGAACGTGCGCATGGACGTCAGCGGTTCGGTTTATTTCCCGAAGGATTGCCATCTCTCGCCAGACCGCTTCATGGCCGCGCTCAAGCACCAACTCCATCAAGAGGGCGCGCATTTTTCCTGGGAAACGGAAGTCACCGGCTGGCGAGTGGACGGTTCGCGCGTCGAAGCGGTGCAAACGGCCAAAGGCGAGTTCAGTGCCGACGAATTCGTTGTGTGCGGCGGCTCGTGGTCCCCGGTCGTTGCGCGGGACCTGCGACTCAACCTTCCCCTGCAGGCAGGCAAAGGCTACAGCCTGACCTTGCCGCAGCCACGCCAACTCCCGCAAATCTGCGCCGTTTTCACCGAAGCGCGGGTCGCAGCGACGCCAATGGGCAACACGTTGCGCTTCGGCGGCACGATGGAAATCGCCGGACTGAACGAGGAGATCAACCCGGTGCGCGTGCAGGGCATCATCAAGTCGGTGCCGAAGTATTATCCCGATTTCACGCCGCAGGATTTCGAAGGCGTTCAACCCTGGCGCGGATTGCGGCCATGTTCGCCGGACGGTTTGCCCTACGTCGGTCGCACGGCGCGCTATTCAAACCTGTGCCTCGCCACCGGCCATGCGATGATGGGCTTGAGTCTCGGACCGATCACCGGCAGGCTCATCGCCGAAATTCTGTCCGACGAAACTCCATCCATCCAGATCGGACTGCTGAACCCGGATCGTTACGCGTGAAAGAACCGGATCAGGAATCTGCGGGCCAGAATCGACTCGTTCGCATTCGAGTCGGTTCGGCAGACCACGATTTAAACATTCCGTCGGGAACCGTGACACTGGATGGCGATTTGACCATTCCGGCGGGAGCGGTGGGCATTGTGCTGTTCGCGCATGGAAGCGGCAGCAGCCGTCACAGTCCCCGCAACCAGTTTGTCGCGCGCGCCATCCGCGAGGCCGGCATCGCCACGTTGTTGTTTGACCTGCTCACGCAGGAGGAAGAGGGCGAAGACGACGTGACCGGGCGCTTGCGATTCGACATTAGCCTGCTCGCGGGACGGCTCGTCGAAGCAAGCAGGTGGATCGCGAATCAACCGGAAACGCAGAAGTTGGGAATCGGTTATTTCGGCGCGAGCACCGGCGGCGCTGCGGCTCTGGTTGCCGCCGCGGAAATCGGACCACCGATTGGCGCAGTTGTTTCGCGCGGCGGCAGGCCCGATCTGGCGGGCGCGTCCATGGAAGAGGTTAAATCGCCTGTGCTTTTGATCGTAGGCGAACGCGATGAGACGGTGATGGCGCTGAATCGCAGCGCCTATGCCCGGCTGCGCTGCGAGAAGGAACTCGCGGTGATTCACCGGGCGACGCATTTGTTCGAGGAACCCGGAGCCCTGGAAGAAGTCGCGCGGCTGGCGGCCGACTGGTTCCGTCGTCATCTGCGCGCACGATGAAACCGATGGCAGCGGCACAGTTTGTTTTGACAATCGCCACAGGTGAACGTTACCCGCGCTTCCTGGCAGTTGGGATGGAAACCCAAAGGACCTACCGCTTCTTGTCGCGCACGTTCAACATGACCATCGGCCGCCTCGCCTTGCTGATGACGCGATAGTTGTTGCGGCGGCGGCGGCGCTCAAGCCTCGCTTCAGGAGAAAAGTAATGCGCGCCGAAACCAACCAGCGCGACCAAAACAATCAGGCCAATGGCCGAAAGCAAAACCGGATTATCGAGAGTCATGCTGTGAGGTTAGCGGCGTCGCAAGGTTTTGTAAAGTCCTGGTTCCCGCAACTCCTGCAACCGCCAAAGACCCGCTCGGTGAGTGAAGGGCGCGCTCTTTCGCAGCCATCAAAATACTTGCGGGACGCCTTCCTCGAGTATTTTGACGCGATCGCTCAGTCCGTTTTGTCGGGCGATTTCCTGCAACCAGCGCGGGGGCTCGTCGATGTGTTCAAAGGAGAGTTTGAAAGTGCCGTAGTGCATCGGCACGA
>QHPA01000397.1 GCA_003218935.1 Verrucomicrobiota bacterium | reverse complement strand
GCGCCTTCCAGCAAAATATCGCCTCGCACATGGACGGCGGCCTGGGTGTCCAAGTAGCCTTTTTCAGGCAGCGTCCAATCCGTGTGCGCGAAGGTCAGCCCCCGCAAAACGACGTGCTGGACCTGCTTCCCGGCTGCGAAATTGCCTTCGGCTTTCAACAACGCTGATTGGATGAACGGCGCGATGACTTCAGCGTTGTTCAAATCTTCGTCTGCCTCGGCCTGATAACTCAGCACGCCAGTCTTGCGGTCGAGATGCCATTCGCCCGGCGAATCGAGCGCGTCCGGAGCGTTCTCCACGTAGTAGCGGGCGTCAGGTTCTTTGACGTGCTGCGCGATGTTAGCGGAAAGAGTGACGATGCGATTGGTTTCGTCCACCGCACGAACGAACTGGCGAAGATCGATCCACTTGTGCAGCGCGATTACCTCGGCCCCGGCGCCCGCCCATTCTTTTTTGATGTCGCCGTCGTGATATTTGAAGCTGACCGGATTCTCCGCCAGATAATCGCCGACGGCCTGGAAATAGCCGTCGTTCGGCGTGCGCGCCCGTTGCTTGCGCCGGCCATTGATGAACAGTTGGCGAAAATACCATTTCCTTTCGCGGACTTCGGGAATCGTGGTCTGCCATAAACCGGATTTGCCTTCGACCTTCTTCCAACCGCTGATTCGGCGGCCGCCACTCAATACTGGATTTTCGTTCGGAAACGCAGCGATGGTGAAAGGATGGTTCGCGTCCGCGCCGGAATCTTCCGGCACTAAGGGCCGCGCGCGTCTTTTCCAACGCCGCGGGCAGCGACGCCAACGGTCCATCCTTGCCATCGCGTGCCGGTTCTTCCAGCCGTCCCGACCAATGGTCATTTCCGTTCGTGGCGACATAAAGGGTCAGCGATTTCGCGGAGACAGAAGCGCCGAGCAAAAGGAGCGTTGCACAACAGAAAATCAGTCCACGCAGCATGGAGCGAAGATGCCCGGTGTTGCGTGGCGGCTGCAAACAAAAAGAAAAAACGAACCCTGCGGTCCGATCTTAGGTCGAACGATACAGTTGGAAGTGGGGAGCGCGGGCGCCCCGCCCGCAGTTCGACGCGCCCTCGCGTCGAACGACGCCTGGCCGGCGTCAACCGTTCGGCGCGCCATTCCCCCCCTCGCTGCCAGTCAACGGCGAGGGCGCCGTTGCCAGCGCCCGGGGCGGGCGCGCTCCCATCTGAAGTGAATCGTGCCGAGGCTCAGGGCGAGACAGCCACGGCGCCGCGCCGTTCAACGTCCAACAAATTTCAGGGCGCGGCCAATCCGCCGAACGCGTTCCCTCCGCCCCAGCCCCCGGTGTCACCGGCATAGGTCGTGATGCTCGCCCGCTTGCGGAACTCGTCGGCATTTAGCTCGCCTTTGGCAAATCCATCCGCGTCCGACTTTTTCACGCGAATAGTCATAATCGTTCCGCGCGCGGGTACGCCGTCGTCACGAATCGAAACAAAAACCTCCTCCTCCGGGGCGTCCGGCGCCGGCTTCGGCAACGCCCTGACCGTCCTTGCCTTTCTCGGACCCGCGCTCGCGCCGCCGAAAACGCAGACGGTGAGGGTTTCGTCCGGTTTCAAATTGCGGATGTTCGTCGCGTTCTTGAGAGCTTCGAGCAAGCCCTCTTGCAGGTCTTCAACTTTCTTCTCGTCGTATTCCTGTTCCGGGCCGCCAGCCATGCTGAATTTGAATGCTTTGCCGACCTGGCTCCACGCGTCATGCTGTCCGTATATCTCCCGCTTCGCCTCCTCCCAGGTGGAATCGGTCTCGGATTTCTCCTTGGTTTGCTCCGCTTTCTCCGGCGGCGGCAACAGCGGGAAGTTGACATTCAACAGGAACAGCGCCCCATAACCTTCAAGATAAATGCTGCGAATGGGGCTTGAGCCGGGCGCGAAAAGCACGTTGATTCCCATGAAACGGTTTGGCCGGTCTTCATCCAGCTTTTGTGCCAAAGTCTTGTCAAAAATCCGCGACATCACCGCCAGATCCTCTTCCAGATTGCCTTGCGCTTTGGCGTCCGCGTCGGAAGTGCGAATGACCAGCGCTTTTCCCTGGCTGGCCTGGCCCCGGTGAACGATATGCTGCAGCCTGTTTTGCAAGCCTCTAAGTTCTATGGCAGGCGAGGGCGCCCCTAGGCCCGGAGCCAACGCGGCAGGCGCAACAGGCGCAGCGGCTTGCGCGAGTTCGATTGCTTCCCGGCCCTTGGCCATATGTTCCGCCATCTCGCGTCGCGCTTCCTGCCTCTTCACGGCCGCCTCGACCGCGGCCTCCTCGAGCTTCGGTGCCAACTCGGCTTGCACCTGCCGTTCGACTTCAGCCAGCGCCCTGGCTGACTCCTGTTCCTCCTGTTGGAGGGCCGCCCGGTCGGCCGGAATGGAAGGTGGCGGTGGTTCCTGACAACGCAACGGCGTCGCACCCGAATACAGCAGCACGGCGATAAGGGTGAGGGGAGTCATGAATGCTTTCATTTTGTTTTCCTTTTACTTTTGGGGTGAATTCGACGAGTTCGCGGGTTGGGTATAGTCGGCCAACTGAACCAATTGTTGCTGGGCGCGGCGGAAGCCGCTTTCGGTCAACACCGCCATAGTGTCCACGTCTTTCTTCAGCGAGAAGAAGTCCGCGAGGCGTTGTGACTGCAGCTTGTCCAACGCGGCGTTGATCGCCTGGTAGTCCTCGGTTCGTTTTGCCTCCACCGCCCTGGCGAACTCGGCGAGCAACTGCCTGGTTTGCTCCGTGGACGCCGCCAGCGTTGTGGAGGCCGACTTGTCCAATTGGTCGCGGAACAATTGCGCAAATTCACGCCGCAGCTCCTGGCGCAGCTCCGGCTCGATCGCTGCCCGCACCTGCTGAACGTCCGGAGGCGCCGAAGTAAGCCGTCCAACGCCGACACCGATGCTCAGCACAATCGCCGCCGCGACTGCCCATTTGACCATTCGTTGCGCGAGCAGCACGCGCCAGCGTCTCTTCGGCACTCGCCATTCATCAAGTCCGCTCCGGGCAGCCTGCCACTCGTTGACCTTGGATTTGCAATCCAGGCAGGTGTGCAGATGCGCCTTGAGGTTCGCGCTTTGGTCGGCATTCAATTCGTCGTAGAGATACGACATCCATTCTTCACGACTTGGGTGGTTCATAACATCACGCTTTCTACCGTTTGTCCGTCGGACTTCATTGAATTCTTCGTTGATTCGACTGCCAGCATCGGCTCCAAAATCCTGTTCATTTGCGTCAGCGCCTCGGCCATGCGCGACTTCACTGTTCCTTCCGGCACCTCGAGGACGTCGCCGATTTCGCGGAACTTCAAATTCTCGTAATGCCGCAGCACCAGCACCGTCCGATACGTCTCCGACAATTGCATCAATGCCTTTCGCACCAGTTCACTCCGTTCCCGTTCCACCAACGATTTGTCCGGCGTCGGTTCCGGCGCAACGAACGCTTCCAGTGCGGCCATGGCGTCCCCGCACATGCCGTCCAGAGACGTTTCCTCCCGACGCTGTCGCCGGCGCAACTCGTCGTAGCAAAGGTTCAGTGCGATCCGCCACAGCCAGGTCGAGAACTTCCCACTCGGCTGGTAATCCTTCCGCT